>NZ_AOME01000076.1 GCF_000336935.1 Halococcus salifodinae DSM 8989
TGGTGTTCGCGTTCCTGTTCACGCTGGTGAACCTGGGCGTCGACATCACCTACTCCGCGCTCGATCCGAGGATCCAACAATGACACGCAAACTGGAGGGACGGCGATGAGCACCGAAACGGAGATGGGCAGCGGTCGTACGCGCGGGGTCTTCGATCGGCTCCGGGCGTCGCCGTTCCTCTCGGATCTCCTCTCGAACCGGCTCGCGCTCGCCGGCATCGTCATCGTGTTCGGGATGGCGGCGGTCGCGATCTACGCGCGGCTGTTCGTCGATCTGGAGGCGATCTCGCTCACCCAGTTCGGCCAGAACCCGCCGCGGCAGGCTCCGGGCTGGTGGGCGAACCTGTTCGGCAGCGGGGCGACGGCCACGACGGTCGGTTTCCTCGAATACCCGTTCGGCACCGACGGCCAGGCGCGGGACATCTTCCCACGGGTGCTCTACGGCGCGTGGTACGCCCTGCTCTACGGCACGATCACCGTTGCGATCTCGACGGTCGCCGGCGTCGGACTCGGGATCGTCGCCGCGTACTTCGGCGACGTCACCGACAACGTCGTGATGCGGACGATGGACGTGCTGCTCGCGTTCCCCTCGCTCCTGCTCGCGCTCGCGCTGGTCGCCATCTTCCCCGACGATCTCGGGCTCTGGCGCGCGGTCGCCGCGCTCACCCTCGTCTACACGCCACGGTTCGCCCGCGTCATTCGTGGCGCGGCGCTCGCCGTACTGGAGGACGAGTACGTCGACGCGACGGTGGCGCTCGGTGCGACCGATCCCCGGGTGATCGTTCGGCACATCCTCCCGAACTGTCTCGCGCCCATCACCGTCCAGAGCACGCTGAACTTCGGGCTCGCGATCATCGACCTCGCCGCGCTGTCCTTCCTCGGGTTCGGTGCGCCCACCGGCACGCCCTCGTGGGGGCTGATGCTCTCCAATGGCGTGGAGCAGGGACTTCTGACCGGTCAGTGGTGGTGGTCGTTCTTCCCGGGACTGTTCCTCGCGATCACCGTCTTGGGGTTCAATCTCCTCGGTGACGGGATGCGCGACGCCCTCGACCCACGGATGCGCGAGGCCATCGACTGATCCGTGGCGCTCGGTGCGTGGCTCCGCCCGCGAATCCGACTGCTCGCCACGGCGGGTGCGGTCGGGGTCGTCGCGGGCGCACTCGCCCTCTTCGCGCTCGCCGCCGTTCGCACTCCCGAGTTCGCCAGCACACAGACCTTCGCGGTCGGTGCGCTCGTGCTCGGGTTCGCGGTGCTCGGCTGGTCGGGCTCGGTGCTCGCCGGCAACGCTGTCGAAACCCTCCAAACCCATCTCGACACCGATACCGGCTGGACCGAGCGCGATTCGCGGCGCGCGATGGCTCGGCTGGTCGGGTTCGGTGTGGGTGTGATGATCGGCGTCGTGGTCGCGACGACGCTACTCTCGTGACCGGACGTTCTCGCCGATCGCCGCGCCGAATCGCTCTTCGCCGTCGGTGCGCTCGTAGACCGTCTCGCCGCGTACCATCGTCCACTCCGGGAACACGCCTTCGAACCCGTCGAACGGCGTCCACCCGCAGTCCGTCGCCAGTTCCTCGCCCCGAATATCGCGGGTCGCGTCGGGGTCGACGAGCACGAGATCGGCGTCCTTCCCGGCCTCGACACGGCCTTTTTGTGGAAGGTCGAACACCGCGGCGGGGTTCGCGGCCGTGAGATCACGCACCCGCTCGTAGTCGAGCCGTCCTGCGCGCGCCTCCGCGAGGAGCAGGGGGAGCGCGGTCTCGACACCCGGAACACCGCTCGGGGCGTCCCAGATCCCCGCGTCCTTCTCCTCGCGGGTGTGCGGCGCGTGGTCGGTTGCGATCAGATCGACCGTCCCATCGGCGACGCGCTCGTACACCCCCTCCCTCCGCTCCTCGCTCCGCAGCGGCGGGTTCATCCGTCCGTGAGTGCCGAGGTCGTCGTAGTCTTCGCGCGAGAGCAGGAGGTGATGGGGCGTCACCTCGCAGGTCATCTCCATACTATCCGCGGCGTCGATCCCCTCCGGCGTGCTCGCGTGGGCGATGTGGAGCTGTGCGCCGGTGTCTCTGCCGACCTCGCACGCGCGCTCGACCGCCGCGCGCTCGGCCTCCGGGGTTCGGAACGCGCTCCACGCGTCGGCGTCGTCACGATCCCTAGTGGACGCGTCGAACCGCGTCGCGTCCTCGGCGTGGACGGTGACGGGAACGCCGCGCTCGGTCGCGGCCGTTACGGCGTCGGCGAACAGGTCGGCGTCGATTCCCATTTCGCCCGTCGAATCCGCGAGAAAGACCTCGCCGAGCGCGAACAGGGGCCGATCGAGCAGTTCGTCGGGCTGCCAGTCGGGCGTGACGCCGCCGTTGATTCCGAAGTCGACGACCGAATCCGTAGTACAGGTGGCCTTCTCGTCGAACGTTTCTCCGTCGACCGTCGGGGGCTGGGTGTTCGGCTGGTCCACAACCGTGGTGACGCCACCGGCCGCTGCCGCCCGGCTGCCGCTCGCCCACGTCTCCTTCTCGGGAAAGCCCGGTTCGCGGAAGTGGACGTGGGCGTCGATCATCCCCGGCAGTAGGAGCTTTCCGGTGGCGTCGATAGTCGTCTCGTCAGCACCGGCCGACAGTCGGCGCTCGACGGCGGCGATCCGCTCGCCTGCCACTCGGACGTCGCGCTGGCGACCGTCGACGAGCGTCGCGTTCGCGATGAGCATGGTGACGCTCGACCGCCCGCAGGCCTAAGCGTCCCGATCGTCGGCTGGGTCGTCTGCCGCCGATTCGTCCGTCGACTGGTCGTTCGTACTCCGATACCCCTCCGCGAGTGCCTGCTCGATCGTGCGGGCGACGGTCTCGGGGTCGGCGTCGCTGCCGGCGCGCGCCACACTCCCGACCGAGTCGGGATCGAACGCCACATCGAGGGCGTCGTAGATCGGTTCGAGCACCTCCGCCATCGCCGCAGCGTCGCGGGTCACGACGATTCCCGCGACGAGCGCGGCGTCGCTCCGCACGCGCTGGGCGAGCCCCGCGATCTTGCCGTCGGCCTGAAGTGAGTGCGACCCCGGACAGAACGAGTTCGGCGGTTCGCCGTCGCGCGCCTCGACTCCGAGCCGGTCGAACGCCGCTTGGAGATTGGTGGTCGCTCGTGCGTAGCGTTGCTGGATCTCCCGCCCCTCGATGGGCTCTGCTCGCGCGAACGCCACCGTCGACCCGGTGTACGCGACTGCGCGGCCGCCGACCTCGCGCTCGATGGGAGAGAAGTCGTGGTCGGCGGCGATTTCGCGCGCCCGGTCGTAGCCTTCGGCGCGGGCGTCGCGCCGACCGAACGCGATCTGACGGTGGGGCGTCCACGCGCGCACTGCCGGCTCGCCGGTCGTTGCGGTGTGTGCGACCAGCTCGCGGGTGCGCTCGCGATCGGCCTCGATGTCGGCCGCTCGCCCCTCGAAGACGCGCATAGTCGATGGAGGGGGCGACGGGGCTAAACGCCCGCGCTTCGTCGTCTCGCCAATGGCCGTCTCGCTCGGTGCCGACGTCCTCTCGCAGTACCGTCGCTTTTCGTTGTATAACTCCCCCTACGTCGCCCACGAGCAGGGACACGCGATCGATCTCTACCCCGATGCGGGGCTCGGCCCGGCGACCGACGGCGAGCCCTCGATCGCACCGTCGCCGGTCGCTGGCGAGGTGCTCGACACCCGAACCGTGCGCGCCCCACCGAAATCCCACGCCGAGGCTGACGACCACCTCCTTCTCGTCGACACCGGCGAGCACGTCGCCCGCGTGCTTCACGTCGAGCCGACCGTCTCGCCAGGTGATTCGATCGCCGTCGGTGATCCGCTTGGTCGGCTCGTCCGGGCGGGATTCTTCGCGCCGTGGGTCGACAACCACGTTCATCTCGAATTTCGCTCGCCCGACGCGAACTCGTATCGTGCGAGCGGGTCGCTTCCGCTCGCGGTTGAGTGCCCGATCGTGGGGCTCGACTGGGACGGGACAGGTAGGGTCGTCGAGACGGGCGACACCTACGCCGTGCTCGACGCTCCCTCCCATCCCGATCCAGGCGAGCGCTTCGTCGGGATCGCGGCCGACGACGGAGGGGTTCTCGACGGCGGCCTCATCCACTACACGGGCGGCGGCGCGCTCGCCACTGATGGCGACCGCGAACGCGACGGCGCGGTGTCCTTGCTCGGGCGTGCGGTGGGCCACGCCTCCGGCCGTGACGTGGCGTGGGAGTCGCTCGACGTGCTCGCCAACGGCGAGCGCATCACCGGCCTCTCGCTGTTCTGTGGCCGCGAGGCCGATTTCGGCGCGAAACTCGTCTGTCCCGACACCGAGTTCGCCTGCGGCGAGCGCGTCACGGTCGAACTCCACCCGAGCGACGATCCGATTCGACTCGGCTGATCCGCACACCGCAGGCCGGACGGTGCGGTTGGCGCGCGGGAGCGCCGAAGGCGCGACTCGCGTGCGAGATCTGCACGAGTGAAGCGAGTGAGGGAGTCGGTTGGGAGGCATGTGGATGGTTGCGGTGCTGGTGGTGCTGTGTGGCCTGTGGTTCTCAGTTGCCCCGTGCGAGCAGCGTTGTTGTTCGTCCTCTGCACCCTACATACCTAGGTCGACTTCGGCGTTCTCAACGCATTTAACCGACGCACCCCTACCGAACACCGATGCGAATCGCCGTCCTCGGAGCCGGCTACGCCGGTCTCACGCTCGCTCGACAGCTCGAAAAACGGCTGTCAGAGTCGGACGAGATCGTCGTCGTCAACGACCGCCCCGATCACCTCGTCCAGCACGAACTCCACCGCGTCGTCCGACGGCCGTCGCTCGCCGACGGGATCACGGTCGATCTCGCCGACGTCCTCGATCGTGCGACCCTCCGCGTCGCGCGAGTCACGAACGTCGATCACGAGCGAGGCGTCGCCGAACTCGACGATGACGAGGAACTCTCGTACGACGTCGGTGCGGTCTGTCTCGGGGCCGAAACCGCGTTTCACGATCTGGAGGGCGTCGAGGAACACGCCACACCGCTGAAACGTCTGCCCGACGCCGCGCGCATCCGCGAGGAGCTCCTCGAACTCGCCGCCGGCGATCGGGTCGTGGTCGGTGGAGCCGGCCTCTCGGGCGTCCAGATCGCGGGCGAACTCGCCGCGCTCGCCCGCGAGGAGGGGATCGATCGCGAGATCGTGCTGCTCGAACGCCTCGACAGCGTCGCCCCGAACTTCCCGGCGAACTTTCAGGAGGCGGTCCACGAGGAGCTCGAAGCCCGCGACGTGATCGTCAACACCGGCGCGGCGGTCGAGCGCGCGACCGACGACGCCATCGAACTCGACACCGACGAGCTGCCCTACGGCCAGTTCATTTGGACCGGCGGCATCCGCGGACCGGACGCGCTTGCCGGCGAGCGCCCGATCGTGCCCGACACGCTCCGGCTCGGCGGCGACACGTTCGTGCTCGGCGACGCCGCGCGAGTCACCGACGCCGACGGCGCGGCGGTCCCGGCGAGCGCCGCGGCCGCCGTCCGCGAGGCACGAAGCGTCGCCGACAGCATCGCCGGGATCGTGTCCCACCGACAGGATGGCGGTGGAGACGACGCGCTGTTCGAGCCACGGCCAGAGCGATTCAGGTTCGACGCGCCCGGCTGGCTGGTCAGCGTCGGCGACGGTGCGGTGGCCCAGGTCGGACCGACGGTGTTCCGGGGACCGGCCGCGAAGGCGCTCAAAACGAGCGTCGGGGCGGGCTATCTCTCCTCGGTCGGCGCGATCGAGAACGCGGCCGGACTCGTGCGCGAAGAACTCGCCGGCGACTGAGGCCGTCCGGCGCTAACGCCGTCCGTGTCGTGCTTTTCGGTCATCGCCGGCGAGCCGATTCGAAACCGTTCTGCCGACCGTTTCGTGCCCGAAACGATGGCCGAACGGAAAACGACCGAGGAAGTTATACCCCGGACGCGACCTGAATGGGGTATGACCGGACGATTCGCCCCCGTTTTGCTGGCAGTCCTCCTCCTGCTCGCGGGATGTTCGCAGCTCGCGTCGGCACCGAACGAGCAGCCCGAGAACACGACGGTCGCCGGAACGGACGTGCAGAGTGCAACGCCGTCCCCGACGACCACAAACGCCACAGCAAACGCGACCACCACACCGAACACGACCGCCGCAGCGAACACCACCACGGAAACCATCCAGGGGCAGGCTCCGACGAGCAGCACGCCGACAGCGACCGAAACCACGACGCCAACCCGAACCTCGACGGCAGCCCCGACGACGACCGGAACACCCTCCCCGACCGCGACGCCATCGCTCGAGTCCCACTTCGTCGTCATCATCGGCGGGAGCCCCGACGACAAGGTGACCTACGACTTCTCGGTCACGGGGACGATCGAGCGCCGCGGCGAGAGCTACGGCGCACCGATCAACGACGATGGCGTGACCCGCGATCCCGACATCGATATCATCTCGCCGAACGGTTCGAGCGTTAGCGGCCGACTCGGCGGCGGTGGTGACGCCTACCGGATCACCGGCGAGATCACCGACTTCGAGGCCGCCAGCGAGGGTGCGGTCGACGTGTACGTCGACGGCGAACGGATCGAGACCGACGATTGAGAGGGACGGTTGTAACCGATCACTGGCCCGATCGCACGTCTTCGTGCGGCCGATCTCGGAACGACTGACAACCACTCCCCACGAGACCGTGGCGATCACGCTGTCGGTTCCTTCTTCGATGCCTTCGACCCTCTTTCGCCGCCAACAGTTCCCGTTCGTGGCAGAGACGTTGATACGGTTCCCGACGGGCAGTGCGTTCGCCGACACCGTGGTAACCCAAGCTCACACAGCACATGTAGCGTCGTGCGGACATCGGGTTTCGCCGTCTCGGACATCGGGTTTCGCCGTCTCGGACATCGACGCCGTTCGTTTAAGTGGCAGTAGTGCACACCACATGCCGAGAATGTCTGCATCCATCACTGTACTGAGCACCGGCGGGACGATCGCAAGTACGCAAGCGGAGGACGGTGCAACGCCAAGCAGAAGCGGTGGCGATCTCATTGCAGCCGTACCGGAGCTCGGATCGTACGCCGATATCGCGGTGACGGAAGTCGTGCAGACGCCGAGCTTCGATATGGATATCGAGTCGCTTGCAGTGATCGTCGAACAAACACGCACGGCCGTCGATGATGGCGCTGATGGCGTCGTCATCACCCACGGGACGGACACGATGGCGGAATCCGCCTACTACTTGGATCTCGTCCTCGATCTGGATGCACCGGTCGTTCTCACGGGAGCACAGCGTCGTTCGGACGAAGTCAGTCCCGATGGCCCGAGCAATCTTCTCACCGCAGCCCGGGCGGCAAGCCACGACCGATTCCGCGACAGAGGCGGTGTCTACATTGCGTTCGACGAAGAGCTGCACGCCGCACGAGACGTCACGAAAGCACACACGAGTGACCTCTCGGCGTTCGTTTCTCCGGATAAATCCCCAGTCGCACACTTCACCCGCGAAAGCGTACGCGTCCACCGCGAGCCGGGAAGTCGGTCGGACACGATCGAGGCCACCACAACGTCGGCTGATGTCGTAGTGGTGAAAACGGGGATCGGTGTCGGTACACAGCAGGTCGACGCCGCCCTCGGTGGGAGTGTCGATGGCCTCATCGTCGAGGGGACCGGTCTCGGCAATACGACGAGTCCACTCGGCGGTGCGATCCGTGACGCCCTCGAAGCGGATGTTCCAGTTGTCATCACCTCGCGCTGTCAGGGCGGGGCAGTCGCGCCCGTGTACGGAACGCCCGGTGGCGGGAAAACGCTCCGCTCGCATGGGATAATCGATGGCGGTGATCTCCCCGCTCACAAGGCACGTCTGAAACTCATGCTACTCATCGAAGAGTATGAGGCGGCCGATCTCACCACTCTCCGCGAGGCATTCGAGGCGAATTCGTGACGAAGACGGAGAACGAACACGAGCAGACTCCGGAAATACTTGCGACGACGATCATTGCTATTGGCCGTGGGTGTGAACCGATATGCGGTCACAATGAGTGATATCGATGTCGCAATCGGTGTCGATGCGGACTGTGTTGCTGGCTGGCTGGGATCGTACGGCGGCGCGGATTCACCGGCGGATCTCTCGCGTGGACTCTCCGCCGGAAATGAGGGCATTCCGCGTCTGCTCCAGCTGTTCGAAGACGAAGCTATCGACACCTCGTGGTACGTTCCAGGGCATACTATCGAAACCTTCCGTGAGGAGATTCAGGCAGTCGCGGACGCTGGCCACGAAATCGGCGTTCACGGCTACTCTCACGAAAACCCGACCGACCTCTCACGCGAACAGGAAGACGAGATCCTTCAACTCTCGATCGATCTCGTCGAGGAAGTGACGGGTGAGAAACCGGTCGGCCACCGCGCGAGCTGGTGGGAGTTCAGCGAAAACACGCCAGATCTCGTCGAGAAGTACGACTTCCTCTACGATAGTAGCCTCATGGAGCGCGAGTTCGAACCGGGCTACATGCGCAAGGGCGATAGCTGGGAGAAAATCGACTACGATCAGGAGCCTGATTCGTGGACGACACCGTACGAATACGGTGACGAAACCGATGTCGTGGAGATTCCTATCAGCTGGTATCGAGATGATATCCCATCGATGCTGTTCATCAAGCAGCCACTCTATCACGCCGGCTACAAAAATCCGGAGATGATGTACGAGCAGTATTACAAACCGCAGTTCGATTACCTCTACAATCGCCGCGGTGCTGGTGTCTACACGTTCACTATCCACCCCGACCTGCATGGACTACCCCACATGATTCCCCACCTCGAAGCGTTCATCAACTACGTGAAAAACCACGAAAACGCGGAGTTCAAAACGCTGGAAGAGGTCGCGCGCAAGTACGACGACGATCCATCCGTCTACGAAGCTCGTGGTGAATACGTCTGAACCGGGTCGCTTCTCCGGCGACTTTTGATCGACTTCGTACTGCTACTTGTATATCGGACATCGACTGCCGTTTCGAACTGATTCACAACCGATGACGTGACAACCCGAAGCGAGCGGCTCGGAAGCGATGACTGCCGACGTTGCGCCACCAGCGGCGTGAGACAGGCTCTCGGTACACGACAGCGGTCTGTGGATGAAGACAGTGCTTCGATGGAGCCTACTCGTCCGTTACTGGTGTGTCTCGGGGTTTGAGGCGTCTTTCTCCGAACTCTCGGGCATCAGGCGCGTGTACCACCACGCCCAGAGAATCAGGACGCCTTGGAGCGGGAGTCGTGCCCACATCGCCGCCCGAGTGATGCCCTCGGCCCAGTCGGGGGCTGCATCAGTTGCCACGTCGCTGGTCGCCATATGAACGTTCGCCGGAAACACGGCGATCAGGAGCGCGATGAGTCCCCACGCGGACCGCTGGCGCGTCCGCCGGAGCAGGACGCCAATGCCGAGTACGATCTCCGCGATGCCGGAGAGATACACGAGTGCGGCCGGTTTGGGAAACCGTGGTGGAACGATCCGAGCGTACACCTTCGGTGCAACGAAATGCATCACCCCCGCGGCGGCGTAGAAGACCCCCATCACGTAGAGCAGCGGTCGTTTGAGGCGGGGTGGCGTGTCGTCGGTATCGGTGCTCATGCACCTGTTGAGGAACGCTGGCTGAAGATAGTGTCCCCTTCGCGCGATGCGGCACGGCTCTCAGCTACGCACTATCGAGCAATCGATCCAACAGCATGACCGCGAGGCCCTTGTCGAGTGGATCGTTCGCGTTCCCGCAGTGCGGTGACTGAACGCAGGCGGGACAGCCCTCAGCACACGAGCAGTTCTCGATCATCTCCCGCGTTCGGCGCAGCAGCGTCTCGATGTCGTCGTAGCCAGCTCTCGTGAGCCCGACACCGCCGGGATAGCCGTCGTAGATGAAGATCGTGCTCTGGTTCGTGTGTGGGTGCAGCGGCGTCGAGAGCCCGCCGATGTCGCGTCGATCGCAGAGCAGCTCGAAAGGGAACATGGCGATCATGGCGTGCTCGGCGGCGTGGATCCCGCCGTCGAAGTTGCCGTCCGCCGCACGCATCGCCGTCTCGACCGATTCGGGTACCGTGAAGTATAGCGCCCGCGTTCGGAGCGAGGTCTCGGGCAGATCGAGCGAGAAGCGCCCGAGCGACTCGCCGGTGGCCCGGTCGCGGCGTTCGTAGCCCGTGATCTGCTTGCGCATCGTGACCTCGGCGAACCGGACCGTGACGTCCTCGCGGGTCGACAGCGTGACTGCATCGAGATCCTCCTCGACGGTGATCTGCTTGTCGTGGAGCACCTGCGTGTAGTAGTCCGCCCACGTGGATTCGAGCCCGGCGGTGTCGTGTGAGAGATCGAGCTCCGCGACCTCGTAGGTTTGTCCTTGATGGTGGTAGATCGCGCCGGGGTGAGCGTCGCGGAGCCCGTCACCGAACGGGAGCTGGCCGACCGTCTCGCCGCGCTGGCGGTCCCGTAGCTGGATGGTGCGGTCCTCGATCGTTCGCAGGCTCATCTTGTGCTGAGGGCTGTCCCGCCTGCGTTCAGTCACCGCACTGNAACGCCTCGCTGAAATGCTCGCGATCCTCGGGCGTGAGCCACGATTCCCGCGCTGCACTCAGCACGTGATCGGGCATGAGCTGGTCGTTCGCGGGGTTGACGACCGCCTGTTCGGGGTCGCCATCGAAGAAGTCCGCGGGGTTATCCATCAGGTACTGGTCGAGTTGATCCTCGCCGGCGACGAGCACGACCAGACTCGGATCGTCGCCCCTGCCTGCCCGCCCGGCACGCTGGTGAGTCGACATTCGCGTGTCCGGATAGCCGTCGAGCAGTACCACATCGAGTTCGCCAATGTCGACCCCGAGTTCGAGCGCGTTCGTCGACCAGACGCCGCGGATCGACCCATCGTGAAGCCCGTCTTCGATGGTGTTGCGGCGGGACTGCGGGAGCGCCGCCTGATAGGCGGTGACGCTGCTGGCGAGGTCGCCGTGACCGCGGTCGCGGAGAGCGTCGGCGCTCTCGGACGCGTAGCGTTCGGCGGCCTGACGGGCGCTCGTGAACGCCACGGTCTGGAAGCCCCGACTCACGAGGTCCGCGAACAGCCGTTTGGTCTCGGTATGGCTCGATCGTCGTCGTCCGCTGCTGTCGCTGCGGCCCTGCTGGGATTCGTCGTCGTACTCGGGCGGGTTCCAGAACAGCCAGTGGGTCGGCCCGGTCGTACTCGTGTCCTCGTCGACCAGCGCGAACGAGGAGGCAGGCTGGCCGGTGACGGCACTGGCGTGCTCGGTGGGATTGCCGATGGTGGCCGAACAGCAGACGAACTGGGGATCGGCGTCGAACTCCTCGCAGACGCGCGCCAGCCGGCGGAGCACGAGCGAAACGTGGCTGCCGAACACCCCACGGTACTCGTGAACCTCGTCGATCACGACGGTGTCGAGCCGCTCGACGAACCAGTCCCAGAGCCGGCGAGCGTGCGGCAGAATCCCGTAGTGGAGCATATCCGGTGTCGTGAGAAGGACCGTGGGCTGGCGGTCGCGGACGCCGCGTTTCTCTGATTTCGAGAGGCGGCCGGTGTACTGGTCGACGCGGACGCGGCTGCCGAAGCCGAGGCCGTGAGCGAGCTCGGAGAGGGTATCGGCCTGATCGTTGATGAGCGCGACCTGTGGCGCGATGTAGAGCGTGCAGCGACTGTCCGCGAGCGCGCGCTCGAAGGCTGGAACCGTGTAGGCGAGACTCTTCCCGCTCGCGGTCCGGGTCGCGAGGACGGTGTTCTGGCCGTCGCGGACGGCTTCGATCGCGGCGGCCTGGTGGTCGTAGAACTGCTCGATCCCGTCGTCGGTGAGGACACCCCCGAGGCGGGACTCGACATCGACATCTCGGAAGGTAGCGGACCGGCCGGAAACTTGCTGGTGGAGCTGCACCTGCCCATCGTAGTACGGCCGGTCCCGGAGCCACGCGACGGTGTTCTCCACAGAATCAGTACGCAGTCCGCGGAGCTAACGGTTGCGATCCCGGACCTCGCTCGCTGATGTACTCGGCTACTGTTGACAGTAGTCGGTGACACGGTTTCTTCGTTCGGGGTCGGGTGACGTGACTGGAGCAAACAGCAGCCTCGTCGGCCAGTCGATCTTGTCACTTCCGGTGATCCACCTATCCGTTCATCCCGACCATTCTGCATCGAGCAGCGTCTGCTGGACGATGTCTTGGCCGACGGCGTCGGCGAGCACCTCGAAACCAGCACGCTCGCTCCGATCGCTCGCGTTCGCCACCAGTCGTGAGACGATGAACTCCGGCGTGGATCGACCGACGGTCCCGAATTGTGGCTGATAATCCACGTCGAGCGTCAGATCGTCGCGCAGGCCTCTGGCGAAAATGCCGTCGGTACGCGCCCGATCCGGCAGGGGTTCGAGATCGTCCGCGAGGTGGGTGACGTAGACGCCGACGGCTCCCGCATCGACCGCGAGACGCACTAATCCGTACAGCAGGTCGGCGGCGCTTCCCGGTTCGGTGATCGCCTCGAACTCGTCGACCAGCATCAGCGTCCGGTTGCTTTCGGTCAGCGGCGGCACGATCGTCTGGAGCGTGGATTCGAGCACGCCAGCGTTGAAACTCGCGTGCCGGCGATGGAACACGATGGCGTCGACGCGGCTCACTTCGGCCTCATCGGCCGGGACGGGCAAGCCCATGTGCGCGAGGACGACCACCTGACAGAGCGTCTCCAAAAGGGTGGTCTTCCCACCACTGTTCGCCCCGGTGAGTACCGTGACCTGATCCCCGGTCGGTACCTCGGCCGCACACTCGTGGTCGCCGACGGCGTACGTGACTGGCTGCACATCGTCGTTGGCCGCGACGAGCGAGAGGTTGCGTGCGTTCACAGCCCCAACACAACCCGACTCGACGAACGTGGGGCGAGTCAGATCGTAGGCGCGGACGAACCGTGCGAGCGAGAGCTGGAAGGCCGTCTCGCTCACTGCGGTGACGGCAGCTTCGATCTCGTCGCGGCTATCGTCGAGTGCGGCCTCCAGTTCGTCTGCGACCGCTTGCTCGCGAGCTTCGACCGATTCGCGGAGTGTCCCGAGCAGCTCGCGGAGGCCCTGCGTCACGAAATCCGTGGCGTCGGCAGCCCCGGTGGGGGTTGCCTCCCGGACCCGCGGTGCCGGGAGTGGCGTCTCGCTCGCCACATGACTGATGAACGCTTCACGGAACTCCTCGCTCGAACGAACGCCGTCGGATTGGATGGCCTCGATGACGTCGATGCCCTGCGCTTCGAGCTGTTCGACCGCCGTGAGCTGCTCGCGGGCCGTATCGAGTTCGTCGTCGATGCCTTCGCGAACGGTGGGCTCACCTCCCTCTGTGTCGAGGGAGCCGAGCGCTTCGCGGGCATCGTCGAGCGCGTCGGGGTCGATGGCGTCGATCGAGGCGAACACACCGATGCTGACGCCGATGTCTTGGAGTGCGAGCACAGTCTCGACCGCGGCGCGGTCGCCACCACCCATCTCATCGAAGCCGGCGAAGACGTCGAGAACTTCCTCGCAAGTGGCGTCGTCGAGATCGCCCCAGGTGTCCGTTGCGAGGATCACCTCGTCGAGGCGGTCTTCCATAGCGTCGCGCGAGGTAAGCGGTGCCAGCACACGGATACGGTCGCCCGCGTGATCGGTGACAGCGTATGTTTGGACCCGTGCGAGGAGGTCCTTGTAGACGGTGCGTGCATCCGGCGTCGTGAGGATTCCCATCCCCTGTTCGCCGTGGGCGTGCCGAAGGATCCGGGTTGCCCGCCCGCGGGCGAGTCCAGCATCGACGAGGACGCCGATATCCATCGATTCGATCGCCCGAATCGCGCGCTCAGTGCCGAGTCCGTCTTCGAGCTGGGAGGCTGTCTTCGGGCCGATTCCCCAGTAGTCCTGGAGGTGCATAGAAACCCGCTCCGCTGCGAGCACCCAAATAGGTGCTTGGCTCGTGATCCCCGGGCTCCTGCGTGAAGCACACGCGATTGGCGAGCCAAGGACGAGCAAGAGCGCGGACTGAGAGCGGGTCAGCACCGACGAAAGAGTGTAGTTCGTACGGATGTTCGGAGCACCATGACTGGCGACCGCGTCACGGTCTCGTTGGATAGCGATGCAAGTGCCGCCCTCGAAACGCTCACTAGCCGCACAGAGAACGGACAAAGTGAGCTCGTCCGCCAGGCACTCACGTTCTATGCGGCAAATTTCGAAGCGGCGACGGCCGATGCGAGCGCCAACTTGGAAGAGTATCATCGAATGCTCGCTGGTGGTGAACACGTCCTTCTCGATGTCGACTTCCTGCACTGCTTTCTCGAACATATCGAGGGTGAGTCGGGCGATCCCGACCCCGACTTTCTGGAGTGTACCGATCGCGTTGCAGAGTATCATACGAGCGAATACGACGAGCGATTCACCGATCTCGGCGAACTTCTCGATTGGCTGTCGTTCTGTGGTTTTCTCACGGTTCGCGAAACCGAAGCGGACACCTACCACATCGTCTTTCCGACGGAGTCGATGAAGTGGTTCATGCTTCGGTTCATCGAGCGGAGCACCGCATCGCTCGACTTCGATATCGATGTCAACGAGGGTGTTTCGAAAGTGCTGCTCACCGAACGACACGAATGAATACCGATGCAGTGAGTCCGGTTCGCAGTGGTCTTGCTTGGCCAGTTCATACGGCTGCATACTGTATGCACACCGTTCACAGCAACCCTTTTCACCCGATTGTGTAGTGATCTATCGTGAGGTAGATTGGGAATGGGACTCATCCAACGATTGCGGACGATCGGCCCGGGAGCGATGGTCGCGGCGGCGTTCATCGGACCCGGAACCGTCACGACGGCGAGCGTCACGGGCGCACGCTTCGGCTATGCACTGGTCTGGACGCTCGGCTTTTCGATACTCGCAACGATCGTCCTTCAGGAGATGAGCGCTCGCCTGGGGCTCGTTTCTCGTGAGGGGCTTGGCGAAGCGTTGCGTGATCAGTTTGACAATCCGATCGCCAAATGGGGATCGATCGTCCTCGTCGTTGCTGCCATCGGGGCCGGCACGGCCGCGTACGAAGCCGGGAACATCCTCGGCGGGGCGGCCGGGTTGGAAACCATCACCGGCGTGAGTTCGACGATCTGGGGGATCACGATGGGAGTTGTGGCCGGAGCGCTCCTCTATACGGGGAAATACAAGCTCATTGAGCGCGCGCTCGTCGGGCTGGTCGCCATTATGGCGATCTCGTTTCTCGTGTCGGCAGCACTCATCGGCCCGGACTTCGGTGCGCTCGCGGCCGGGTTCGTCCCGACGATTCCCGACGGATCGGTGTTTCTCATCACGGGACTCATCGGCACGACAGTCGTCGGCTACAACCTCTTCTTGCACGCGAGCAACGTCCAGGAGCGCTGGAGCGGTCCAGCGGAACTGTCCGACTGTCGGACGGACACGGTGCTATCGATCCTCATCGGCGGGCTCATCACTATCGCCGTGCTCGTGACGGCGGCGGCTGCGTTCCCGACCGGCACCGAGATCTCCGACGTCGGGCGGATGGCCGAGCAGCTCCGGCCGATCGCCGGTCCGTACGCGACGCTGTTTTTCAGCATCGGACTGTTCGCGGCCGGGTTCACGAGCGCAACGACCGCCCCGCTGGCTGGTGCCTACGCCACCACGGGCGCGCTCGGGTGGGATACCGACCTCTCCGCGCCCCGGTTTCAGGCGGTGTGGGGTGTCATTCTTCTGGTGGGCGTCTCGTCGGTCCTTCTTGGCGGGAGTCCGGTCGAAATCATCGTGTTCGCACAGGTCGTCAACGGTATTCTCCTCCCGATCATCGCGATCTTCCTCATCATCGCAATGAACTCCGATACACTACTCGGCGAGTACACCAACGGCACGGTGTCGAACGTTCTCGGTGGTCTCGTGACGATAATCGTCGTCTGGCTCGGCGTCCGGACGTTCCTCACGGTGACGGGAGTGCTCTAATGGACGATACAGCCCGCCTCGATGCCGAGACCCACGATATGCGCCTCGGTATCGAGGATCACGATGTGCGCCTCGCTGTCGATGTCGGTGGCACGTTCACCGACGTGGTGGTGCTCAGCGGTGACGACCTCACGACCGCGAAGGTGCCGAGCACCGACGACCAGAGCGTCGGCGTCATCGAGGGCATCGAGAAAGCCTGCGCCGAGGCCGGCATCGACCCCGCGGACATCGACTCGTTCGCCCACGGCATGACCGTCTCGGTCAACGCACTTCTCGAAGAGACAGGTGCGAAGACCGCGCTAGTCACGACCGAGGGCTTCGGCGACGTGCTCGAAATCGGCCGTCAGGATCGCCCCGCGCTGTACGATCTCGACGCCGAAAAGCCGACGCCGCTGGTTCCCCGCCGCCGACGTCACGAACTCACCGAACGCGCGACCGTCGATGGTATCGAGACGCCGATCGACGACGAGGACGTGCGGGCGCTCGCCGACGAACTCGCCGACGACATCGATTCCGTCGCGGTCTGTCTGCTGCACGCCTACGCCCACCCCGAAAACGAGCGCCGCGTCGCCGAGATCCTCCGCGAGGAGTGCGACGCCCACGTTTCGGTCTCCCACGAGGTACTGGCCGAGTTCCGCGAGTACGAACGCACTGCAACCACGGTCGCCGATGCGTACGTCACGCCCGCAATCGATAGCTACATCGGTCAGCTCGAAGCGCGCGCCGACGAGCACGGGATATCGACGCCGCGCGTGATGCAGTCGAACGGTGGCATCGCCGACCCGACGACCGTGCGTGAGAACGCCGTTACCACCGTTCTATCGGGACCGGCGGCGGGCGTCGTCGGAGCCGACACGACTGCCGCCGACCGAGCGGACGAACTGGCGGGCCTCATCACCTTCGACATGGGCGGGACCTCCTCGGACGTGAGCCTCGTCCGCGATGGCGAGGTCGAACGCACGACCGACGCCACGATCGGGAACCGCCCCATCGGCGTCCCGATGGTCGATCTGACCACGGTCGGCGCTGGTGGCGGCTCGGTTGCGTGGGTGGATGCGGGCGGCGCACTCCGTGTCGGTCCCGAGAGCGCCGGCGCGAACCCCGGTCCCGCCTGCTACGGGCGCGGCGGAACCACGCCCACAGTGACCGATGCGAACGTCGTGCTCGGCTATATCGGTGGGAGCTCCGCACTGGGCGGCGAACTCGAACTCGACGAGGTGGCCGCCCACGAAGCGCTCGCTGGCCTCGCGGCCGAGGCGGGGCTCGACGATGCAGTTGAAGCCGCACGCGGGGTCTATCGGGTGGCGAACGCGACGATGACGCGCACGATTCGCTCGATTACCGTCGAGCGCGGCCACGATCCGCGGCAGTTCGGCCTCGTCGCCTTTGGCGGTGCAGGGCCGATGCACGCGACCGCACTCGCCGACGCGCTCGACATCGAGCGGGTCGTCGTCCCGCGTGCCTGCGGCGTGCTATCGGCGTACGGGCTGCTGGCGGCCGACGAGAAACACGATGCTGTCCAGACCTACCGGACGCCGCTTGCGGCTATCGACACCGACGCGGTCGAGAACGCCTACGACGATCTCGCCGAAAGCGTCAGAGCGGACGCTTCTGCCCCGAACGCCGCGTCCATCGAGCGGGCGGCGGACTGTCGGTACGCTGGCCAGAGCTTCGAACTCACCGTCCCGGTCGCGGAGCCGCTCGATCCGACGGCGCTCGAAGAGCGCTTCCAGACGGCCCACGACACCGCCTACGGCTATCGGATGGACGACGCGGTCGAACTCGTCACGCTGCGGACGACCGCAACCATCGAGCGCGAACCGACGACCCCCGCGTACGCCGGCGAGGGCGAGCCGCAGAAGGACCAGCGGGAGGCGGTCTTCGGTGACGAGCGACACCGAACGCCGGTCTATGCTCGTGAAGCGCTTCCCGCCGAGGACGAACTGACTGGACCGGTGATTTGTGAAGGGAACGAAAGTACCGTCGTCGTCCCACCGGGATGGTGCGGAACGGTCGGGACCGATGGAACGCTCGTTCTCGAACGGGGTGATGAACCATGAGTGATACCGAATCGACCCTCGACGCAGTAACGCTCGAAATCATTCGCAATCAGCTCGAAGGCGTCGCCGAGGAGATGGGCGAGGTGCTCATCACGAGCGCGTACTCTCCCAACATCAAGGAGCGCCGGGACTGCTCGACGGCGCTCTTCGATGCGGACGGACGGCTCGTCGCTCAGGCCGAACATATCCCCGTGCATCTCGGCGCGATGCCCGAGGCGGTCGATGCCGTGCTCGACGACGAGCCCAAGCCGGGCGACGTGTTCGTGCTCAACGACCCCTTCGCGGGTGGCACACACCTCCCCGACATCACGATGGTCTCCCCGATCTCCGTAGCGGAGACCGGAAGTGCTGAGGCCAGCTCGGATGCTGAGACCAGCCCGGAAATCGTCGGCTATGCGGTCTCACGCGCTCATCACGCCGACGTGGGTGGGATGACGCCCGGCAGCATGCCGGCCGGCGCGCGCGACATCCAGCAGGAAGGGCTTCGCCTCCCGCCGACGCGACTCGTCGACGGCGGCGAGATCGACGCGGACGTCCGGGAGCTGATCCTCGCGAACGTTCGCGATTCCCGCGAGCGCTGGGCGGACCTGCGCGCCCAGCTCGCGGCCAACGAGCGTGGCGGCGAACGGCTCCGAGCGCTGCTCGACGAACACGGCCACGAGGAACTCCTCACGGCGTTCGATGCAGTCATCGACTACTCGCGCGACCGGGTCGCAAGCGAACTTTCCGAGCTTCCCGATGGCACGTGGGAAGCCAGCGATGCACTCGAAGGCGACGGTGTGACCGACGTGGACATTCCAATCGAAGTGACGGTCGAACTCGATGGTGGCGAAGCGACCGTCGATTTCACGGGCACCGCTGGACAAGTCGCAGGCAACCTGAACGCGCCGCTGGCGGTGGCCAAAAGTGCGGTGTATTTCGTCATCCGGTGCGTGACGGACCCGGAAATACCACCGAACCAAGGGTGTTACGACCCGATCTCGGTTCATGTCCCGTCGAAATCGCTGTTGAACCCCGAGTCGCCGGCCGCCGTCGTCGGTGGCAACGTCGAGACGAGCCAGCGCGTGACCGACGTGACCTTCGCTGCGCTCGCCAATGCCGCCCCCGAGGTGGTGCCTGCCGGTGGTCAGGGGACGATGAACAACCTCACTATTGGCGGCCGGACCGACGGCGATGACGAGATCACGGCCGAGGAGTTCTCCTACTACGAAACCATCGGCGGTGGCTTCGGCGCACGTCCAAGCAAAGACGGCATGGACGGCGTACAGGTGGGAATGACGAACACGTTGAACACCCCAGTCGAGGCGCTCGAAGCGGCCTACCCACTTGCCGTCGAGCGGTATGCGCTGCGGCCGGGCAGCGGTGGGAACGGACGGTATCGTGGTGGGTTGGGAATCGAACGTTCCGTCACGCTCGGCACCGACGCGACCGTCTCGCTGCTCACCGAGCGCCGCCGAATCCCGCCGCGTGGCATCGCTGGCGGTGCGGACGGCGCGACCGGCGAGAACTTCATTGACGACGAGCCGGTGCCAGCAAAGACGACTCGCGAGGTCGATGCCGGAACGACCGTAACTGTGCGCACGCCGGGCGGCGGCGGTCATGGTGATCCCGACGAGCGCGACGAGACACTCGAAGCACGCGACCGTGCGGACGGCAAGACGGGTATGGAGAACCAGTCATGAACGGCTGGCGCGCCCGGATCGGACTGATCGTCCCTTCCTCGAACACGACCGCCGAGCCGGAGCTTTCGGCAGCCACTCCGGCAGGCGTGAGCGTTCATGCCGCTCGAATGCCGCTGGAAAACGTCACTGCGGACGATCTCGATACGATGGCGGACCGTGCGATCGAGTGCGCGGAGCTTCTGAACGACGCCGCTGTCGACGTCGTCGCCTACGGGTGTACGACCGGCAGCCTGCTGCACGGACACGGCTTCGACGCCGAACTGGAAGCGACAATCGAGGCGACGGCAGACTGCCCGACGGTGGCGACTGCACTCTCGGTCGAGCGGTGTCTCGATGCGCTCGGGTGTCAGCGTATCGCCCTCGCGACACCGTACGTGAACGACCTCACACGGCGTGAAGTCGAGTATCTCGAAGCGAGCGACCGCGAGGTCGTCGCCGTCGACGGCCGGGAGATCGAGGCGAACACGGCCATCGGCTCGCTCACGGCTGAAGACGCCTACCGACAGGTCAAAGCGCTTCTCGCGGACGTCGACGAACCCGATGGCGTCTTCGTCTCGTGTACGAACTATTCATCCCTGTCGGTCGTGGAGACACTCGAAGCCGATCTCGGACTCCCGGTCGTCACCAGCAACGCAGCCACAGCGTGGGATGCACTGCGGACAGTCGACGTCGATGCCGAAGCCGTTCCCGGTCGACGACACTGATGGGCTTGTCGTCCACTGTTAGACGGTCGATTCGGCACTGTCGTCGCTGTCGGCTGCCTCCTCGGACCGCCAGACGGGAACCTCGCCGCCGTAGAACTCGTCGTCGCTGGATAGTTCCGCTTTCAGCTGAGGTTCGGCTGGCTCTCGGCCGATCGATGCTCGAAGGCGCCGTCCCACTCGGAGTGTAGCTCGTCGATGCGAGTTTCGATGTCCTCTGGCGTTCAGAGAGAGCCTCTGCCTCGTTGGTGACTTCCTCGGCTTTTTGCCTCCATAACTGGCGGCGCTCGGAGAATCGCTCGATAGCGTCTTCGGTATCGAGTAGCCATGCCCGATAGTTCTCTGAGGAGAGGATGGCGGCGGCGGTCGCCTCGCGGTCGAACGGTGACCGATTCGACTTCGAGCAGTACGTCGAGTCGGTCGACAGCGCACGTCTGGTCGGCGACGATCTCCGGACGATTTTCGCCGAGGGAATCTGTGTGTACGGGACCGACGAGCTGCAGTCGCTTCGCAAGGCGGTGTTCGCCGATGAGTAGCACGCAAATCGAGAGGTGACGAAATCGTTCAGTAGCATCTCGACTCCCGCAAGCGAAAGTACCGTACGAGTGGAAGGCGCGTGAGAGTGGGTCATTCGGTATAAATCTACCGCAACCGCCGATTGATTATATGGTCCGACACCGTTTCGGATGTTGTGAACCGCAAGACGGCAGGCACCGCGTTCGATAATCGAATGAAATCAAACGCACAGCCGGAGGATCGTTTAAAAGCATCCGTACGCCGTCGGCCAAATGCGGACCGTTCGAAAACCGAATGGGCGCTGCAGGATTTGAACCCGCGACAATTTGGTCCGAAGCCAAACACTCTGTCCAAACTGAGCTAAGCGCCCTCGACCGTCGGTACAGGCGAGCCGCAGTTAAACCCCGCGATCGACGCGTTCCGCGCCCTTTATTCGCCAGCCCCCGGGAGTCGCAGATATGACTGGCGAGCGCGCCCGTGGCTTGTTCGAACTCACGCGCCCGATCAACGCGGTCGCTGCGGGCGCGCTGACGTTCATCGGTGCGTTCGTCGTCGGTGGGCTGGATCGACCTGCGATGGTGGCCGCGGCGGCAGGTGCGACCGTCCTCGCCGTGGCCGCGGGCAACACGATGAACGACTACTTCGACCGCGAGATCGACCGGATCAACCAGCCCGATCGGGCGATCCCGCGCGGTGCGGTCACGCCGCGCGAGGCACTCGTCTCCAGTCTCGTGCTGTTCGCCGGCGCAGTCGCACTTTCACTCTTTCTTCCCCTGCTCGCGGTCGCGATCGCGGTCGTGAACCTCCTCGCGCTCGTCGCCTACACGGAGCTGTTCAAGGGGCTACCGGGCGTCGGCAACGCCGTCGTCGGCTATCTCGGCGGGAGCACGTTTCTGTTCGGTGCGGCGGCGGTCGGACGGGTCACGGCTGCGGTCGTCGTGCTGTTCGCGCTGGCGGCGCTCTCGACGGTAGCCCGCGAGATCGTGAAGGATGTCGAGGACCTCGCCGGCGATCGCGAAGAAGGGCTGAAAACCCTCCCGATCGCCGTCGGCGAGCGTACTGCGCTCTGGCTCGCGGTCGGGCTGCTCGCGGTCGCGCTTGCCGCCAGCCCGCTGCCGTACGTCCAGGGGACGTTCGGCTGGCCGTATCTCGTCGTGGTCGCGCTCGCGGATCTCGCCATGATCTACGCCGCAGTCGAGAGCTTCGCCGATCCGACCGCCGGCCAGGAGCATCTGAGCTACGCGATGTTCCTCGCTGCCGCCGCGTTCGTCGTCGGCCGGGTCGCGGTCGCACTCTGAATCGGCCACAGCCACGACCCCGATCGGCGGTGCGTTTTTGTCCGCGGATCGCCTCCGAACGGGTATGCCAGTGACTGACGACGACGAACTCCGCGAGATCCTGGGTCTGGAAACGGTGGCTGTCGTCGGGTGTTCGTCCACACCGGGTAAGGACGCCCACGAGATCCCGCGCTACCTCCGCGAACACGGCTACGACGTCATCCCGATCAACCCCTACGCCGACGAAATCTTCGGGCGCGAGCCCGCCGACTCGCTCGCTGACGTCGACGAAGCGATCGACATCGTCGACGTGTTCCGTCCGAGCGACGAGGTGAGCGGGATCGTCGATAGCGCGCTCGATCGCGACGATGCACCCGTCATCTGGACGCAGCTCGGGATCCGCGACCCGGAAGCGACCGATCGGGCCGAGGATTCGGGTCGGCAGGTCGTCGAGGACAAATGCATAAAAGTCGAACACGGGCGGCTCTGTTGAGGCGACGACCCGGCTTCGGGTGACGATCGAGCCGACTTATCGGTTGGCTCCGGCGGTCCCCTCCGCCCCGCTTCGGTCCGTCTCTGTTTCGTCTGTTCCGGTCTCGTTCACCTCGACTCCGCCCGTTCCGGCGTTGTCCGCGTCGGCCCCCTCTTCGCTCGAGATATCGGCGTTCGCGTCGGCTGCGTGGTCGGGCTCGGCCTCTCTGATCGTCGCTTCGGCGACCTGCTCGTCGATATCGATCCCCTGCTCCTCGGCGAGCGCGTCGAGGATCGCCCGCTGTTCGTCGAGATCGCGTTCGATGCGTTCGACTCGGTTGCTCGTGGCCTCGACGTGAGTCTTGACTTCGTTGACCTGGGTTCTGAGTTCGTCGACTTTCGTGTACAGCTTTTCGGCCATCTCCGTCACCGTCTGGAGCTTCTTGGCCGTGGTTCCGAGTCCCATATCCGGTCACTGGGGACGGAGCTACGTGGCTTTTGTGCTCGACAGCAGTCACGGAGGCCCGTCGAACGCGGCGATTAAGACGCCGCCGTTCGGAGCCGTGGTATGGACGGTACGCGGTCCGCCCCGCTGGTCGGCATCGTCGGCTGCCTCGCCGTGCTCGCCGCGCTCGTCGCCCCCTATCTCGTCGCTGACGCCGGGGCGGTCGGCGTCTACTACGACGCTGGCACCGGGCCGACCCCGCTCCTCGTCGGCCTGTTCGCTGCCGTCACGGTCATCGCCCTCGCTGCGGGGCGCGCGGACCGAACCGATCCGGCGACCGCCGCCGGTGTCGCGCTGGTCTTTGGCGTCTGTATCGCGGCGCTCGCGCTCGTGTGGGCCGTGACGGTCCCTGACGCGATCGTCTTCCAGCTCTCGCGGACCGATCTCGTCTCGTTCCATCGATGGGTGCTCGCCGCGGTCTCGCTCGCCGTTCCGATCGGTAGCGCGTGGTACACCCGTGCACTCGGGCTGGTGTAGTTCGGCTTGGCGGTGCGGTTGCGGGGCGGGCCTGGCGTCTCGACGAGCACGGCGAGTCGAGGCTCAGGAGAGCAACGCTCTCCTGGCGGATGAAGGGCGAGACGCGACCGCAGGGAGTGTCGAGGGCTTCGGGCGTGCGGTTGCGGTCGTGGGACGGTTGCGGTCGTGGGACGGTTGCGGTCGTGGGGCGGTCGGCAAGCGATCGTCCCGCGAGCGAACGCAGTGAGCGAGCGTGGTTCGAGACGGATTCGCCGTCTCGTCATCGCGAAAGACGCTTCGCGTCTTTCGAGCGACAGCAAAAGGTGGAGGTAGGGTCCGAAAAGTCCTTATGGGCGAGCAGGCAAGGATGAAACCGGACTAGGCCGGGCAGTTAGGCCCTGCTCGTTACCCGCGATACGGTCTTCAGCGGGGGCCGAACCCCGGGTGCGTCCGTGCCGACCGGCACGGGCCTCGCAAGCCAACATGGAAGCCTCGTCCGTCGGGGGCGGCGGTCCACGGCACCTCGTCCGCAGGGACGACTCGCCGTGGTTAACCGGCGGCAGTCCGTCAGGCACGGAAGTGAGCAGCGGACCGCCGGACAGCCGTCGCTCGCCGGGTCGCGGGGTGGAGAAGGCGCGCGGGTCTCCCCGTGCCGGAACGCCGGGCAATCCCGGGCCGTCCGATCTACTACTTCATCAATCACATCTGTTAGCTTAGTCGCTTCGCTGGCGTTCGCAGTACGGTTACTCGTGCCGACCGCCCCGCAACCGCACTGCCGAAGCCCTCGGCCACTCACTCCGTTCGGACCTCGCCCTTCATCCACCAGGAGAATGGGACACCAGAATCGCACTGCTCTATCGTTCGAAACCTGCACAGCGTGAAGCTTGGGAGGGCTACCGAACGCGTCCTTCATGCGAAAATAGACAACTGGACAACTAAAAGTCGTTTCAGCGAATCGTTTTGTGGGTGTGCCAGCAACACACGTACATGGCGGTCGAAGACACGGAGTACGTTCAGGTCGCATCGCTGTCGGATCTCGAAGACGAGGGCCGGCAGGTCGTGAGTAGCGACGGCCGACCCATCGCACTCTTTCACCACGAGGGCGAGGTCTACGCCGTCGACAACCGGTGTCCGCACATGGGATTTCCGCTCACTCGCGGCACCGTCGAGGACGGCATCCTCACCTGTCACTGGCACCACGCGCGCTTCGAACTGGAGGAGGGCGACACGTTCGATCTGTTCGCCGACGATGTCCAGACTTTCCCGACCGAGATCGACGACGGCGAGGTGTATCTCGATCCCGATCCCGAACCCGACGTGCCGCCCGCGACCCGACGACGCAATCGCCTCGCCGACGGCCTCCAGGAGAACATCTCGCTCGTGATGGCGAAGTCGGTTATCGGCCTTGACGAGGAGGACGAGGGGTTCTACACGCCACTCGAAACAGCAGTCAACTTCGGCACCAGGTATCGAGCGATGGGGTGGGGGCGCGGTCTCACCACGCTCGGCTGCATGGCGAACCTCCACGAGCACGTCGGCGGCCGGGACAAGCGCCGCGCGATGTTTATGGGTGTTCGCGAGGTCGCCGACGACTCCGCCGGCGAGCCGCCCCGCTTCCAGCAGTACGCCTTCGACAACCAGGACCTCTCGAAGTCCCGGCTCAAGTCGTGGTTCCGGAACACCTGCGAGGTGCGCGACACCGACGGCGCGGAGCGGTGTCTGCTCACCGCGATCGACTCTCTCCCGCCCAAGGACGTCGCGGAGATCGTCTTCGCCGCCGCGACCGACCATCGGTACATGAACACCGGCCACACGCTGGATTTCATCAATACGGCACTCGAAACTACGGAGCGTCTCGGGTGGGACGAGCACGCCGAGAGCGCGCTCGCCGCGACGGTCGCCCAGATCACCGACGCCACCCGCTCGGAAGAACTCTCGTCGTGGCGACAGCCCGTCGACATCGCCAGTCTCTGCGCCGACGCGAACGATCTCCTGCCAGACTTGGTGGCGGCCGGTGAGGGGAAAGACTGGGAGCGACCAGAGGGGTTCGTCGAGACGCTGCTCTCGGAGGACGCTGAGGCGATCATCGACGCGCTGACCGACGCGATCAAGGAGGGGGCGACGACGAGCCAGCTCGCGGACGCAGTCGCGCGCGCGGCCACGCGACGGGTGTTGTGGTTCGCCACGAACAACGAGTTCAACGACTGGAACACCGTCCACCACACGTTCACCTACGCGAACGCGGTCCACCGCGCGACCCGAAAGACCGACGCGACCGAACTCTATCGGGCGTGTTTCGACGGTGCCATGTCGGTCTACCTCGATCGATTCCTCAACTCGCCGCGTGCGCCGGTGCCCGATCCGGGCGAGTCCGACCGCGCACCCGACGAAATCCGCGCCGACCTGCTCGACGCGTTCGACGAACAGGGCCAGGTCAATCAGGCCGCGGCGCTCGTGAGCGAACACTTCGACGCCAGCGGCGATCCTGACGACCTCAAGCGTACCCTCGGCCGGGGGCTGCTCCGCGAGGACGCGAACTTCCACACTCTCCAGAACGTGGAGGGAGCCTTCGGCCGGTTCGGGGTCGTTGACGAGGAGAACGAACAGCGAACGGCGCTGATGGCGTGTGCGCGATACATGGCCGCACACTTCCCGACGCGGCGCTCGGCCGAACAGACGTTCTCGATCGCGACCAGACTCCACCGCGGCGAGCGCCTCCACGAAGTGGAGTAGCCGCTGTCGGTCAAGAATCTGCTATGTTTTGACGGTGGCGCGCGGGAGGGCGTCGAAGACGCCCGACTCGCGCGAGGAATGAGCGAAGCGAGGGCCGCCAAGCGAACGGGGAGCAAAGCGACCCGTGAGCGAAACGAGCGAGCGCACCCGATGAAGTAAAAAGTAGGCGGTTATCCAGGCAGGAAGACGTTGAGCACCGCGACGACGACGCCAGCGAGCCCCATCCGAATGCCGGCGACATACCACCGCTGTCGGGAGATCGAGGCCATGTACGCGCCGAAGGTGAACAGGATACCGACCGCCATGGCGACCGAGGCCAGCGTGGCCTGAAACAGCGTGAACACCGATCCCTCGAACAGGAACGGGGTAAGCGGCACCACGAGCCCGAGCAGCGGTCCCAGGCCGCTCATGAGTGCGTTGACGACCTGGTCGCTCATTTTGTCACGCTCGACCTGTGTGTCACTCAGGTCGGTGAGCATCGCCTCTTCGGTTTCCTGAATCTCGGCGCGCATCTCCGCACGCTCGATCTCCCAGACGCTCCACACGCCCGATGTGGTGAGACCGACGGCCGCACCGAGCCCGAGGCTGATGACGGTGAGCCCGTCGTCGATCCCCGAGAGATACGCGCCGACCGTGACCCCGACGCCGGTGAGCGCGCCGTCGAACCCGTTCGAGACGAAATACCGCCGGGCGATCGGACCGATCATGTCGGTCCCGATCCGCTCTACCAGCGACTCCGGGTCCGATTCCGCACTCATCAGTCCTGAGGCGTCGGCATCTCGTCGACGATACGGTCCCCGCAGGCGACCTGATCGACCGAGTGGACCGTCGCGCCCGTGTCCTCGATCACCCCGGTCACGGTGTCGTAATCGATGTCCTCGCCCTCGATGGTGAACTTGATGTTACGAACCTCCTCGTCCATCTCGATGAGAATGGCGTTCACGCCGTCGACGCCGTCGGTCTCGGCGATCTCCTGGGCGACCGAGAGCATCGTCGGTTCATGCGGCTTGAGAACGTCCAGCACTAGCTGGCGAATCATAGCCATACGTTCACAATACGGGGCCGCTATGATAAGGATGTACTGGTGGAGCTATGCTCTCGCTGGGGGGCTCCGGGTTACGAAGATGACTCGTCGTCGTCTTCGTCCACGTCCTCGAAGTCGGCGTCGACGTACTCCTCGTCGTCGTCGGCCGCACCGTCGCCGCCCATATCACCCATTCCTCCGGGCCCCGCGCCGCCAGGCCCGCCCGCCGCACCACCGGGACCGGCACCCGCGCCGCCGGCTCCGCCCGCGGCCTGCTGGGCGGCCTCCTGCTGTTGGTACATCTGTTTGCCGATCTCCTGGAGCTCGGTCGAGAGCTCCTCGGTGGCATCCTGGAGCTCCTCGGTCGTGGCGTCCTCGTCCTCCAGAACGTCCTCGACATCGCCGATCGCGTCCTCGATGTCCGCCCGCAGATCGTCGTCGACCTCTTCCTCGTTCTCCTCCAAGAGGGAGTTCGCGCGCTGGACCGCGCTCTCGGCCTCGTTGCGCGCCTCGATGCGCTCGCGGCGCTGCTCGTCCTCTTCGGCGTACTCCTCGGCTTCGTCCTGCATCCGGTCGATCTCGTCGTCAGAGAGACCCGCGCCACCCTCGATGGTGATGTCCTCCTTGTTGCCCGAGCCCTGGTCCTCGGCCTCGACGTTCACGATGCCGTTCTCGTCGATGTTGAACGTCACCTCGATCTGGGGCGTCCCCGCAGGAGCGGGCGGGATGCCCGAAAGCTGGAACTCGCCCAGCAGCTCGTTCTCGTTGGCGATCTCGCGCTCGCCCTGGAAGACGCGAACCTGAACCTGGGTCTGGTTCGCCGCCGCGGTCGTGAAGATCTTCGATTCCTCGGTGGGAATCGTCGTATTTTTGTCGATCAGGCGCTCGAAGAGGCCACCTTTGACCTCGATCCCGAGGCTCAGGGGGGTGACGTCGAGCAGCACGATGTCGTCGACGTCACCCGAGAGCACGCCGCCCTGGATCGCCGCGCCGAGCGCGACGGCTTCGTCGGGGTTGACGTTCTTCTGGGGGTCCTGGCCGGCGAGATCCGAGACCTGGTCTTGGACCTGGGGCATCCGGGTCGAACCACCGACCAGAATCACCTCGTCGATGTCGTCGGCGTCGTAGCCCGCGTCGGAGAGTGCCTGCTCGGTCGGCTCGACGGTTCGCTCGATCAAATCGGCGGTCAGCGACTCGAACTTCGCGCGGGTGAGGTCCTCCTCCAAATGAACCGGTCCGGAGTCCGTGGCGGTGATGAACGGGAGGTTGATCGTGGTCTCTTTGCGGTTCGAGAGTTCGATCTTGGCCTCCTCGGCCGCGTCCTTCAGCCGCTGGAGGGCCTGGCGATCCTCTCGGAGGTCGAACCCGTGCTCGGATTCGAACTCTTCGGCGAGCCAGTCGACGACGGCGTCGTCCCAGTCGTCTCCTCCAAGGTCGTTGTCACCGTTCGTGGCGACGACCTCGTAGACGCCGCCACCCAGATCGAGCACCGAGACGTCGAACGTCCCGCCACCCAGATCGTAGACCATCACGGTCTGGTCGGACTCGTCGTCGAGACCGTACGCCATCGACGCCGCGGTCGGCTCGTTGATGATGCGCTCGACCTCGAAGCCCGCGATCTCGCCGGCGTCCTTCGTCGCCTGGCGCTGGCTGTCCGAGAAGTAGGCGGGGACGGTGATGACCGCTTTCTCGACCTCGTCACCGAGGTACTCCTCGGCGTCGCGCTTGATCTTGCCGAGGATCAGCGCCGAGATCTCTTCCGGAGTGTAGTCCTCGCCGTCGATCTCGACGGTGTGATCCTCCCCCATGTAGCGTTTGATCGATTCGACGGTTCGATCGGGGTTCTGGATCGCCTGGTTCTTCGCCGGTTTGCCGACGAGTCGTTCGTCGTCGTCGAAGGCCACCACGGAGGGTGTGGTGCGGTCGCCCTCGCCATTCACGATGATCTCGGGGTCGCTCCCCTCCATCACTGCGAAGGCGCTGTTCGTCGTGCCGAGATCGATACCGAGGATCTTGTTGCTCGCCATTGTTGGGTACGCGTATCGCTTTCGGCGGGTTAAAAGTTGCTAAGATGCGTCACCAGCCGCGTCTCGTGGATCGTACTCCCCGGTTGCGATTTCGTGGTTCACGAGCCGTGCTCGCCACCGGCCTATATTCCGACCGCAATACGACCGTTCGGCGGGCGATCGGTGAAACGCGCTCCGATCTGCGTTCGCGGCGAAACACACGAACCCTCGCGGCCCCTTCCTCATTCATATGGTCATCGCCCTCGCGATGGACTGGCAGGAGCTCCTCTTCGCCAACTGGCCCGTCGATCCCGACGTCGTCGATGCACACCTGCCGGACGCGCTCGCGGTCGATACCTACGACGGGAGCGCGTGGCTTTCGGTGGTGCCGTTCACGAACGCGGCCGTCCGCCCGTGCGGGTTGCCCACCCGACTCGGCGTCGACCTCCCCGAACTCAACCTCCGGACCTACGTCACCTGCGAGGGCACCCCCAGCGTCTACTTCTTCAGCCTCGACGCCGAGGGCATCCTCGGGGTGCTCGGCGCACGCCTCTTTCATCACCTGCCGTACTACTACGCCCGCATGAACCACCGCCGGAGCGAGAGCGGGACGAGCCGGTTCGAGAGTCGTCGGCTCCATCCGGGTGCGCGGCCGGTAGAGTTCGCTGCCACGTACGAACCCGCCGGCGAGCGCCTCAACCCGGAGCCGGACTCCCTCGCGGCGTTTTTGACCGAACGCTATCGCTTTCACACTGAGGCCCCCGACGGCACGGTGCGGTACTCGACGGTCGAACACGATCCGTGGCCGCTCTATCCCGCAAACGTCCGGATCGACGAGAACACCATCTTCCGGGCGAACGGGTTCGCTGATCCGTTGGGTGAGCCGGTTCATTACTACAGCCCTGGCGTCGAGATCACTGCCTCGGCGAGCAAGCGACTCCAAGAGTAGTAACCAGATATCGGTCGAGCGATCGTGAACGCTACTCGCTGACGGTGATCTGGGCCGGCCGGAGCACCTTCTCGCCCATCTCGTAGCCTGGTCGGAAGACCTCCGCGACAGTATCCCCTGGCTGGTCACTCTCGACGCTCATCATGACCTCGTGGCGCTGGGGATCGACCTCGCTGCCCGGTTCGGGCTCGATGGTCGTGAGGTTCTCCTCGTCGAGCACCCGGTCGAACTCCGCGAACGTGCTCTCGACGCCCGGCCGGATGTCGGCGTCGTCGTCCTGAGAGAGAGCGCGCGCGAGATTGTCCCGAACGTCGAGCAGGCGCTCGACGAGGTCCTCGGTCGCGCGTTCCTGGAGCTCCTCTTGCTGGCGCTCGGTGCGCTGCTTGTAGTTCTGGAAGTCGGCCTGCTTGCGCTTGAGTTTCGATTCGAGATCGTCGATCTCCTCGGTTCGCTCTTCGAGTTCGCGCTCGGCCGCCGCAGCGCGCTCGCGGAGCCCGGCGATCTCGCGAGCAAGTTCCTCTGTCGAGGCGTCCGCGACGCGGGCTTCGAGCTCCTCGCCGACCGCTCCCGTCTCCGCGCCCCCGGCCGCCGACTCCGATGGCGAACTCGCCTCGGACGTCGGCTCGTCCGCCGCGCTCTCGGCCGGTTCGCTCGGATCGGTCACGTCCGCGGCGTCGTCCTCGCTCATGGTCGAAACCAGCCGACACGCGGGTAAAAGGATTCAGAAATCACCCAGGGTTAAGCGCTCGGGACCCCGAGCAGCGGTGTGGCCGTCACGCTCGCGTTCGAGGACGGAACAATCAGAATCGAGGGGAGCGTTCCCGATCTCCCGTTCGTCGAGACCGATCCGCGCTCGAAGACCGCCCGCGCGCCCGCCGTCCGCTACGTCGCCCTCCGCGAGGCGATCGACGAGCGGGGCGTCGCCGTCGATGATCGCGTGCTCGACGCCCCCTCGATCGACGTGGCGTCGGCGTACGAACTCCGAGAGTACCAACAGGAAGCGCTCGATGCGTGGCGTGCGAACGACGATCGGGGCTGTCTCGAACTCCCGACCGGGAGCGGGAAGACCGTGATCGGGCTCGCGGCGATCGAGGCGCTCGACACCGCGGCGCTCGTGGTCGTGCCGACCATCGATCTGCTCGAACAGTGGCGGCGGGAGTGCGAAACCGAGTTCGACGTGCCGGTGGGGCAGTTGGGTGGCGGCGAACAGCGCGTCGAAGCCCTCTCGATCGCGACGTACGACTCCGCCTACCTCCGGGCCGACGACATCGGCGATCGGTTCGGGCTCGTGATCTTCGACGAGGTCCACCACCTCGGCGGCGAGGGGTACCGCGAGATCGCGCGCCTGGTCGCCGCGCCCGCGCGGCTCGGGCTGACCGCGACGTTCGAACGCCCCGATGGGGCACACGAGATCGTCGAGGACCTCTGTGGCCCGCTCGTCCATCGGATCGCGCCCGACGATCTGGCGGGGGAGCATCTCGCGGCCTACGACATCAAGCGACTCGAAGTCGAACTCACCGAGGAGGAACGAGCAGAATACGACGATCACCGCGAGACGTTCACGAACTACCTCGCTCGCTCGAACCTCGACATGCAAAGCGGGAGCGACTACCGGAAGCTCGTGATGCGCTCGGGCAACGACCCGCAGGCGCGCGAGGCGCTGCTCGCCAACCAGCGCGCTCGCGAGGTGATGATGAACGCCGACGCCAAGGTAGAGACGCTCGCCGACCTCCTCGATCACCACCGCGAGGACAGGGTGATCGTCTTCACGGCGCACAACGACCTCGTGTATCGGCTTTCGGAGCGGTTTCTCATCCCGGCGATCACCCACCAGACGGGAGCGGCCGAGCGCCATGAGGTCCTCGCGAAGTTCCGCGAGGGGACCTACTCGCGGGTCGTCGCGGCGAACGTGCTCGACGAGGGTGTGGACGTGCCGGCCGCGAACGTCGCGGTCGTTCTTTCAGGGAGTGGTTCGACCCGGGAGTTCACTCAGCGGCTCGGGCGGATTCTGCGTCCGACAGAGGACGGGGGACGGGCGCTGCTCTACGAGGTCGTCACCGAGGAAACCGCCGAGGAGAATATTGCTGACCGGAGGCATTAACAATGATCCGGTTGAACCGCAGAGCACCTCGTTATGTATCTGGATACGATTAAGATTGTAACTGCACCAAGAGAAGGATCTGAGAGTATAGATCCGTTATTTTTCACCAACAAAACGATCGAGCAGAATGAGGACCATTTCGAGGTGTTAGATCCTGGTACAGAGATTAACCAAGAGGTTCAAAACTATATGGAGGACCGGGAAGAAGGTGTGAAAAAGAAATTATCTTCGTTTGGTCCAGTGGTAAGTAATAGTATTTGGGATGCGCTGGCTCCAGAGCGGGAGTTATCTATGATAAAGGAATTTTTCCGAGAAAGCAGTTCACTTTTAATATATGGTGGACCTGAAACAGATGGCCAAATTCTGGCATTTTTCAATAGAAATTCTCAGCCAAGACGAACGACTAGTATTAACAACTATGTCACTCGATTGCAACTAGTTGCAGAATCTTCAGACGATTGTCAAAATTTCGTTCAGTTCATGAAGTCGGAAATAGAGTCTATATCAGAAGTTGTCGGTGAATTTGTGTCTTTAGATGGGTTGTCAAATGGAGTGGAACTCGTGAAGGAGTATCTAGATAGTCATGATCAGATACAAAGTTGGGAGACAACAGAATCTCAGAACGATTTTGAAGAAAATGTCCAACTGAATGTAGAAGAGTTTGTGGGGCCCTCTATACGAAACGTAAGGGTATATTTTGACTCGGGCAACGGAGAATATGATGTAGTTGCGCTTCCATTAGGAGGACAGGGTAGCAAATTTGCTATCGAGGCAAAGAATTTTCAGAGTGTTCAGCAGTCTATAGACGAGGAAGAACGCGAATCAGAATTAAGTGCAGACAATCTTCAATCTAAGCTCATAAATCAGCCAAAGGTGAGTGCTGAACGGATTGGGCTTTCTCTGATCATGATTGTGAACGATATTCCTGAGCAGACATACGCAAGTCTTCAATCACAAGCAAGTCCTATCGGGGTAACTCTCCTCAATAATGAAGATCATCGAGAGGGACTGGATGAACAACTTGTCACCAATACAATTCAAGATATCACAGAGTAACTTATAGTCATATCTGGGACTATGCTCACGAAGGACCTCCTCCGGGTGTCACGCGCGGGCGGGGGCTACCACCCGCAGTTTTCGATCCGGGAGGACCGCCCGCTCGCGGCGCGGGTCATCGGGGTCTACCAGGGCCACGTCGGCGAGGCCCGCCACGAACTCGACGCCGCGCTCGAAGAACTCGAACGCGCGGCCGACGACTTCAAGCTCGTCCGGGGGTTCGCGAAGCTGCTCGATCGCGAGGCCACCTTCGAGACGCGGGCGGCAATCGACCCCGAGCGCGCGCGGCGCGCGACGTTCGCGGCCGCGGAGTCCGTCGGGATCGTCACCACGGCTGAACGTGGCCAGGCACTCACTGCGGCCGCCGACCGACTCGACACCACCCCCGAAACCGTCGAGCGCTCGTTGTACGCCGACCTCGAAGAACGCGAGATCCTCGCGGCGTTCGATTCGCCGTGGAATCCCGAAGCACTCTGCGCGCAGTACGACCTCTCACTCGCCCAAACAGTACTGTTCGACGCGACCGAACTCCGGGTGCGGAGTGCGGACCCGAAGGCGCTGGTCTCGGCGGTCAAACGTCTGCGACTCATGTACGAGATCCGAAACACCGACGCGAGTCCCGGTTCGGCTGCGGGCGCGCTCTCGGATCGCGAGGTGATCGTCACCGGCCCCGATAGTCTGTTCCGGCGAACGCGGCGGTACGGCACGCGGTTCGCCCGGCTGCTCCGGACGATCACGAAGGCGGGCGAGTGGGAACTTTCGGCCACCATCGACGACCGCGGGACCGACCGCGAACTCCGACTCACACACGATGACCTCCGGATGCCAGGCACCGAGCCCGTGGTCGAAATCGAGTACGATAGCGCCGTGGAAGCGGACTTCGCCGCGCGGTTCGAATCGCTCGATCTCGACTGGGAGCTCGTGCGCGAACCCGAACCGCTCGCGACCGGCTCGCGGGTGATGATCCCGGACTTCGCGTTCGACTGGAAACACGGGACTCGCGACGTCGCCGACGGCGACTCGAGAGCAGGGAAGACTGTCTCTTCCCGCGCGTTCCGGGTGTTCTTCGAGATCATGGGCTTCTGGACGCCCGAGTACGTCGAAAAGAAGCTCGATCAGATCCACGGTTTGGAGGACGTCGAACTGCTCGTGGCGGTCGACGAGTCGCTCGGCGTCGGCGAGGACCTCGAAGCCCGCGACGCCCGCGCAATTCCGTACTCGGGCACCGTGGGACTCGCGGACGTCCGCGACGCGCTTCGAGAGTACGAAGACCGACTGAACGACGAGCAGGCGGCGGCGTTGCCCGACGAGCTGATTCCCGAGCCGGACACTATCACGCTCGCCACACTCGCGGCCGATCACGGTGTGAGCGAGACCGCGATCGAGAACACGGTGTTTCCCGAGCACGAACGAGTCGGCCGGACGCTCGTTCGCCCCACCGTGCTCGATGCGCTCGCCAGCGAAATCGAACCAGGGATGGAGCTATCGACTGCTGAGGACCGGCTCGATGAGCACGGCATCGATGACGCGAGTGCGGTGCTGTCGCGGCTCGGCTACCGCATCGAGTGGAAGGGATTGAGCGGCGGCGACGTCCGAGAAAAGTAGTCGTCGAGTGGGAGACTCGTCCGGACGCGATCACCCGAGCGCGACGTCGAGCGAAAGCATCACGACGAGGCCGACGATGGTGCCGAGCGTCGCCACCCGTTCGTGACCACGGGCGTGGGTCTGAGGGATGATCTCGTCGACGATGACGTAGAGCATGCCACCGGCGGCAAAGCCCATCGCATAGGGCAGAAGTGGGGCGGCGACCGAAACCGCGACCGCGCCGAACACCGCGAGCGGGACCTCGACCAGTCCGGAACGGATTCCGGTCACGCCGGCGTAGAACAGCGAGCCCAGCCCGGCGTTTCTGGCGGCGACCGCGACCGCGAGCCCCTCCGGGATGTTCTGGATGCCGATGGCGAGCATCAGCGCGATGGCGTTACCGAGGTTGTCGGAGCCGAACCCGACCCCGACCGCGAGCGCCTCGGGCATGTTGTGGAGCGTGATGGCGACGATGAAGACGATCACTGGCGCGACCCGATCACTGGCGGCGGCTCTGCTCGCCGCGGCTGCTTCTGCTTCCGCCCCACCATCAGTCGAGAACTCCTCGCTGCGCCGTCCAGTGACGAGCCGCTGGACGTACGGTACCCACTTCTCGCCGCGATCGAGTACGACCGCTCCCAGCAAGATCCCGGCGACGACCGGGAACAGGCTCCCGCCAGCGTACTCTTCGATGCCCGGGATGATGAGGCTCGTAAAACTCGCCGCGAGCATTACACCGCCCGCAAAGCCGAGCGCGCCGTCGAGCGCACGGTCGCTCGGATTCCGCCAGACGAGCACCGACAGCGCGCCGACCGCGTTGAAGCCGGCGATCACCAAGCCGCCGACGAGCGCCTGCCACAGCGGGTCCGTTCCGACGAGCCGAACGAACGCGTTCTCTAACACGAGCGACCCGCTCCCGATCGGAGGCTGACACCTCCGGCGATCGGTCCCTTCGACATGATGTCGATCGAACCGGCCGTAGAGAGCTCCATCTAAGTAACGTCTTAGTCGAGTGCAATATATGAATTGCGTCTCTGAAACGGCCGTCGGTGGCAATCTCCTAACGGCGAGCGGCGCTACGTGGCGGCGGGCCGAATCTGCCGGTAGAACGCGACCCCGTACGTCATCGAAAACGCCCCAACGATGCCGGTGAGAACAACGAACACGGCCACGGCCACGATTGCCGCGCTCGGCGAAAGTGTCGGGAGACCGTCGGCGGTCGTTGGGTTTTGAAGCAGCGCGAACAGCGCCCCGAACGCACCGAAGATGCCACCGATGAGTGAGAGGACGAGCGTATAGCCGAGCGTGCTGAGTTTGTGTCCCCGGACCGCTCCGACGCTTCGCTTGAACCCGTCGACAGCACCCACGTCATCGAGCACGATGGCCTGTCCGAAAAACTGGATGAAAAAGAACAGCACGAAGTACAATAGAAAGGCCACCAGTGCGACGCCAGCAACGGCGAGGAACGCGACTCCGCCGAGCGCGTCGCCGGCGGAGACGACAGCGACACCGCCGACAGCGGTGACGACGAACAGCGCGATGACGTACAGGATCGCCACCCCCATCAGGATGAGGTACGCACCGAACAGCGAGACGTAGTTCGCCTTCCCGGCGCTCACGAACGTCCCGAGACTCGTTTTTCCTTCGACCGCCTCGTTGCCCATTCCGATGATGCCGCCAAAGAAAAACGGGTAGAGCAGCAAAAAGAGCAGCGAGAGAAGCCCGGTGACGGTCACGATGGCGGTGGAGTTGGCGGACTGAGCGAGCAGCTGTGGCACTTGAACGAGCCCGAGCACCAACGCGACAACGATCAGAATCGGGTTCCGTGCGACCGCCGTAACCGTCTGTCGGCCTGCCGATATCGCACCCATGACAGCATCTCATGAAGGCATCTAATAAATATTTTGCATCCAACACCGGGGTCGTGCACGAAGACGGTATGCATCGATACGCATATCCCAGACCCTATCACCGATCCCGGTAGAGTGGCGACATGAACCCGTGGCTCGTGCTCGTCGTCGCTGGCGTGTTCGAGATCGGCTGGGCCATCGGCCTCGAATACTCCGAGGGGTTCACCGAACTCCTGCCGAGCATCGCGACTGTCGTCGCGCTCGTCATCAGCATGCTGTTGCTGGCGCGGGCGGTCCAATCGCTCCCCATCGGGACGGCCTACGCGGTCTGGACCGGCATCGGTGCGGTCGGGGCGGCGACCCTCGGCGTCGTGCTGTTCGACGAACCGATCAGCGTCGCCCGTGTGGGGTTCATCTCGTGTATCGTCCTCGGCGTCGTCGGACTGAACTTCACCACCCACTGATCATCCACGGCGCGCTCACTGCTCGCCCGTATCGACCTCTCGAAGCTCCCGACGACGTCCCTTCGGGATCTGTGACCGGAGTTCGCCGTGGAGGTAGAGCCCAACGCCGAGCGGTTCGCGCTCGCCCGCGAGGTCGTGGGCGACGATCAGATACCCCCAGTCACCGTCCCACTCGATCTCTTGATCTTCGCCCGCGACGAACCGCCGCGCCGCCTCCCGCGAGAGGGTGAGCACGTTTTGGGTCGCGTGTCGGCCGAATCGCTGCACCGCGTCGGTGGTGGGCTTCCAGTGTTCCTGGCGCGTCCGGAGAAACGTGATCCCGAGGCTCTCGATTTCGATCGGCGAGTCGATCTCCCCACGAAACGCCCAGAGCTTCCGGCTTCCCTTCTCCCAGAACGTGTAGTCGGCGAAGATCGCGGGGTCGATACCGTACCGCTCCTCCCAGAAATCGAGTACCGACTCGCGGGTCGCCCGTCCCGAAACCTCGCGCTCGGCGGCGGTGGCGGGCAGGCGATCGAATCGGGAGCCATCGTTTTCGGCGAGTCCGTCGCTCGGCTCGCTCATCCGCCGACCTCCAACTTCGCACAGAAGAAGCCACCCGTGTCGTTCAGGTGGGGATAGATCCGCTTGGCTCGTTGCACGCTCGGATCGAAGTGCTCGCCCTCCCACTCGGTGACACCGGGGCGGCTGTCGAGCGCACAGGTAAAATCGACGAGCCGGCAGTCCTCGCGGTCGAGAACGTCATCGAGCACCGCCTCGTTCTCTTCGGGCGCGAACGTACACGTCGAGTAGACCACCGTGCCGCCGGATCGAGTCGCCTGGATCGCCCGTCGGAGGATCGCTTCTTGGGTACTCGCGATCTCGTCGAGATAGCCGAGCGACCACCTGTCGAGCGCGTCCGGGTTCTTCCGGATGGTTCCTTCGCACGAACACGGCACGTCACAGAGCGCGCGATCGAACTCCTCGAAGTCGAAGGGGTCGAGCGAGTAGTTCCGAGCGTCGCGGTTCGTCACCGCCATCGATGTCACGCCGAGACGTTCGGCGTTGAACCGCAGTGCCGAGAGTCGGCCGAGATTGCGATCGTTGGCGACCACGAGGCCGGCGTCGTCGGCGCGCGCCGCGAGCTGGGTGGCCTTCCCACCGGGGGCGGCGCAGGCGGCCCAGACACGCTCGCCGGGCTCGGGATCACAGACCACTGCGGGCAGCGCTGACACCTCCTCCTGGCCGTGGACCCAACCGTGAAACGCGCCCCACGTCCGACCCGGATGGTCGGTATCGAGGCGCAGGAGTCCGGGATGCCACTCACAGGGTTCGTAGCCAACGCCCTCCTCCTCAAGGGCGGTGCGAGCGCGCTCGGGCGTCGCCTTGATCTCGTTGACGCGGACGACCGACGGCAGCGGGCGTTCGCAGGCCGCCCGGAACGCCGCGAAATCGTCGATCAGTGGCTCGTATCGGGAGAGTACGTCCATTGGGTGACGATCGTCGTCGGCTCGTTTGTCGATTTCGGAGTGTGTGTCTGTCGGCCATCGGATCAGCGACGTTGGGTGCATCCCACGGAACGGGACAGTCCCGACAGCTCCGAACAGAATGCCGACCGGCAGTATGGTCGGGAATTAAGTCGACTCAGTGAAAAGAGTACGCATGGCACGCATCGATGTCGTCGCCGACGACGTGTCCCTCGACGCGCCGACGCTCGTCGAGGGGTTGCCCGGGGTGGGTCTGGTCGGGAAGATCGTGGCCGATCACCTCGTCAGCACGTTCGAGATGGACTACTACGCGGGCGTCCACTGCGATGGCGTCCCGCAGGCGGCGGTCTATCGTGGCGAGCGCTCGCCGCTCCGGCCGCCCGTCCGCCTCCACGCCGACGCAGACCGGAACCTGCTCGTGCTCCAGAGCGACGTTCCGGTGTCGCCGGCCGAGGCAACCGAGTTCGCGGCTTGTATCACGGGCTGGCTCGACGCGAACGACGTCACACCGCTGTATCTCAGTGGCCTCCCGGAGCAGTCGGAAAAGGTACCAGAGGTCTACGGCGTCTCGACCGGCGAAGGCGAGCGCCTGCTCGACGACGCCGGCATCGTGCCACCCGCAGAGGGTGGCCTCGTCAGCGGCCCGACTGGCGCGCTGCTCTATCACGCCGGCCGGAACGACCTCGACAGCGTGGGCCTGATCGCCGAAACCAACCCCCAGTTCCCCGACCCCGAGGCCGCCCGCGCGGTGATCGACGGCGGCGTCGAACCAATCGCCGGCATCGATATCGATACCGACGCGCTCGTCGATCAGGCCGAGGAGATCCAGGACGCCCGCGAGCGCCTCGCAAAGCAGATGCAGCAGGCCGACGACGAGAGCTCCCAGGCCGAGCCGCTACGGATGTTCCAGTAGTACCTTTTACTGAGGTGGGGGGGGGGGGGATCAACCCTCTTGACCGATTAACAGTCTATCCCTCCTGTGGGGACGATCACGTCTGTTGTGAAGCCACCCGCCTTCATCGTATAGTTTCTGACGACACAACATATCGTGCAACAATACAAAAGATATATTGGTGCGAAAGTGCTACTCACAGTTAGCAGCCGGATGGGTCGGTCAATGATCCCTCGGGTAAAGGGGAATGAGCCCACCTAATCTGGCTGAGTAGTATGGCTGGCAGCGTGCGAGTCAATGATCCCTCGGGTAAAGGGGAACGAGACTCCCTGTCTGTCGGCCGTTTTCAACCTTGTAGCAGTAAGTCCTTCATCATCCTGGCTGGTGTTTCGCAACGGCCTTTTGTAGCAAACTGAGCCCATGAGTACGCAGCCACGTCAGCAAACTGAATTCCTGGTGTAGATTTACTGTCTCTTATTGCAAATTCAACATCATCTGGTACGTTTTCAATTTGACATAACCCACTGTCGATGTAGTTCGCGGGTGCTGTCCATGTTTCAGCATCCAAAACCACTCGTACACTTTCGACCGGAGAGCAATTTACTAGGTGATTGTTCAAAATAGGATTTAATATTGATGATAGCAGGAATGTCTGAAGCATAGCGGGAGACTGTTGGTCGATCCCCGCAACGTCTTTGACCAAGGTATTCATGAGGCCTGGATTCAGGTTGTTAGCAGTATATCGAAATACTCGATCATCGGTCCATACTGGTGGGTTCTGATGAATGGAATCGTCCCCACGAAAGGTGGATTGCAACGTGCTAAAAAGTACATCTAATCCGTCATTGCGGATTTGGCTACCCTTGAGTTCATTTTCGGGTCCTCGACGCGCGTAGTTGGTGTTCATTTGCTCCAGCAGCTTATCCTTAGATGATTGGAGAACTGCGGAAGGTTGTCGGTCAGAGACACACCAAAACCCGGCAACAGTGAAGAACGAGCCATTACCAGGAGTACCACTTTCATCAACAAACACATAAAGACTACTCATAGATCATCAGTCTGCTTCCTTTACTGCTCTGTTGCAGGATAATACTTTACAAATCCGATAGACTACCTATCGAAGAGACGATATTATAGACAAGTGTCTGACTTATATTCTCAATCAAGTGCTCGGTATGAATTGTCGAAAAAGACTCAATTTCCCTGGTCTATGTTTCGGGTGGATCGATAGCCGATGTAACTCTTGATCGATCTCGATATCGACTCCTTCTCCGTGATGCGGTTTTGCGAAAATCCCATCAACATTTGCATGTGAAGTCATTTGTCGCTGGCATAGGACGATCGAACTTACTGAACGGATATCACCTGATACTTGCCCCTTCCGGTCGAGATCTGCCCTGCCTCTGAAATCACTGATCGACTGGCTCGCCGTCGTGCCGTTTCGCGCCCTCGGAGTCGTGGACGACCACCTCGCCAGGCTCGGGGTCGGCGGGCTCGTAGTTCTCGCGCACCCCGATAGCCTCTTCGAGTTCGCGCACTGCGCGGCGTTTGAGCGCGGCGGCCAACTCTTCTGCGTCCTCGCGGTCGATATCGCGGCCGAGCCCCTCACATTCGTGGGCGCGGACCTGCCCCACCCGATCCACCGCCTCGCCCATCGGCTGGCTCGATCCCTCGACAGCGACGCTGAACGGGTAGGTCCGACAGATCAGCGGCCGATCGTCGTGGACGGTACACGCCCCCGTCCCGTCGTCGTCCTCGGCGTAGAACGTGCAGTCGCCACAACCGTCGGTCTGGAGCGCCCACTCGAAGGTCTCTCCCTCCGGGCCTTCGGGGCCGTCAGTCAGGCCATAGGGCATCGGCCTGGCGACGTCCCGGTGGTCGTACTCGCCCCCTTCCTGCAGATCCCTGATCTCGTCCGGAAACACCGTCGCGGTATGCTCCTCGTCCTCACCGGTCTCCGTCTCGGCGGCCTTACAGCACGCACCGCAGCGCGTACACTCGAACCCGATCGACTCGATCGCGTCGGCCAGCTCCGTGGTGTCGAGTTCGCGCGCCCGGTCGAGTTCGGATTCGAGGCTCACGACCCCGTTTCGCGCTCGCGCCGCAAAAACGCTTCTCGCGCGCTCGCCCGCACGCCGTCCCACGCCACCCGCTCCTCGACCGCGAGCTTTTCGAGATGGGCCTCGACCGTCGCTTCCGCAAGCCCCCGGACTCCCGAGACGTCCTTCTCGTAGGCCGCGTCGGTGATTTCCGTGACCGTCTCCGCACCCCCTATCACCGCCCGCAGCACCGCCGTCTCTCGATCAAGACGGTGGGTGAGCAGCCGTTCCAAAACTGTCCGTGGTTCGTCGATCGCCGGCCCGTGGCCCGGGTACAGCCGCTCGGGATCGCGGGCGTGGAGCCGTCGGAGTGCGGTGAGGTACCCGCGCATGTCACCCTCGCCCGATCCCACGACCACGCTCCCCGACGCGATCGCGAGATCACCGACGAGAATCCCGCCATCGAACGCGAGCGCGACGTGATCGGGAGCGTGACCCGGCGTCGATGCCACCCGCACTGTCCCCACATCGGTCTCGATCGTGGCTCCGTCACGAACCGTGTCGTCGGGAACGACCCCGGTCGCGCGCTCGAATCGGTCTTCGTAACCAGCCCGTGCGAGAACGGTGGCCCCGCGGTCGGCGTACCTCGCGACGCCACCGACGTGGTCGGGATGGGCGTGGGTGACGAGAACAGTATCGATCTGCCGCCCGTCGAGCACGGCGTCGAGTGTGTCCGTCTCGGCTGCGGGATCGATCAGCACGGCGCGATCGCTGCCGAGCACATAGGCGTTCGTCGTGCCGCCGGGCGCGGCGGTGTCGACCGGGATCGGGACCCGCTCGGGCTCCATGCCGGTTGGCGGGTGCGATGAAGCAAAAACCGCTCGGCAGCGCTACGTGTTGAGGAAGTAGACCTGCTTGCGCGCGTCGTGGAAGCTGTACCGTGAGCCGACGAGCTCGACGTCTTCGAGCCTGTTGAGCGCGTAGCGAACGGTTCTGTCGGGGAGCAGCGACTCGTCGGCGAGCTGGCCCTGCGAGAGCGGCGAATCGGATTCGAGGACCTTGGCGACGAGCTTCGCGCTCGGGGGGAGTTCGCGCAAGCGATCGCGGTACTCGGTCTTCGACAGCGCGCCGTCGGTTTGTGCGTGGTCCGTCGTGGCACTCATACCTGCCCCTCCAGTGAGGGAACTGGTAAAACTTCCCCATATATGCGCATGTATAATACGGCCACATGAGTTTCTACATATGCCATTATATTTTTTCGGCACAACCGCTTTGACCGGGTCGACCGAAGCCAGCGCATGGCGTCGATCCCGGAGTCGTTCCACGATCTGTTCGAGCGCGAGACGTTCGCCCATTTCACCACGATGATGCCCGACGGCACGCCCCAGGCGACACCGGTCTGGGTGGATTACGACCCTGACGCCGGCCGCGTGCTGGTCAATACGGCGCGGGGCCGACAGAAAGAGCAGAACGTCGTCCGGAATCCGAAGGTCGCGCTCTCGATGGTCGATCCCGACGACCCCTACCGGTTCGTCTCAGTGCGTGGCGAGGTCGACGAGCTCACCGAGGACGGAGCGGTCGAGCACATCCACCAGCTCGCACGCCGATACATGGACGTCGAGGAGTATCCTGGCCTCGAAGACGAGGAGGGTGCGCGCGTCCAGATCCGGATCCGGCCCGACGACGTCGCCGCCGGCGGGGCCGACTGAGGGCCCGCCGGCGAACCGAGGTGGGAGGCAGCCCGTCGAGCGCATCCAGTACGGTTTTATCCCCGGGCGGGCGAACATCGGACAGCGTGAAGGGACAGGAGTGGTACCAGGCCGACGAGATCGCCGAGACCTACGAGTCGAAGCGGTTCTCCGACGGCGGCCGGCTGATCGACGAGCGCGAGAAGCGAGCCGTGCTCTCGGCGGTCGGTCCGGTCGAGGGCAAGCGAATGCTCGAGATCGCCTGCGGAACGGGGCGATTCACCACGATGCTCGCCGAGCGCGGCGCGGACATCGTGGGTCTCGACATCTCCCCCGCAATGTTGCAGGAGGGCCGAAAGAAGGCCCGCGCGGCGGGCGTCGCCGACCACCTCGAGTTCATGCGCGGTGACGCCGCTCGGCTCCCTTTCCCCGACGATCACTTTCAAACTGTTATCGCGATGCGGTTTTTCCACCTCGCCGACACTCCGGCCTCCTTCCTCGCGGAGATGCAGCGGGTCGCACGCGATCAGGTGGTCTTCGACACCTTCCGACGTTTCAGCACCCGGAGCATCTACAACTGGCTCCTCCCGATGGGATCGCGGCTCTATGCTCGAATGGAGGTCGAACAGCTGCTCGACGGCGCTGGCCTCCGGCTCGCCGACGAGGAACACGACTTCGTCCTCCCGTACGGCCTGTATCGCAAGCTCCCCGATCGGCTGGCGGGTCGTCTTCGTGAGGTCGATACGGCCGTCATGGAGTCGCCGATCGGCGACCACGTGGCGTCGGTGTCGTACTGGGACGCACGACTGAAGCGTTAGTATCCCGGCGCTCGTGAGTCGTATCGTTCGCCGTCCAACCACGCGATAAGGGCGACACATCTTTACGACCAGCCTCGGGCCAAACGAGTATGCGTCGGCGAACGTATCTCGCGGCGGTGTCTGTCGGAATGCTCGGCTTCTCTGGCTGTTCGAATCTCGCCGGCGATGGGGCCTCCGCCGAGAACGACGGAACCCCGACCGACATCGTCGAAACGCTCGAACCGACCGAAACGGCTGCGGAAACGGGCACAGTGAGTGGAACGGACGTGTCGGGAGCCGGAACCACGACTGGAGCGACCGTCGGGACGAACGCTGTGAACCACTCTGACGGCGGAACCACCGCAAACACCGCGATTGCCGGTGGCAACGGAAGCGTCGGCGGTCGGGACATCGTTCCGTTGCACGGGAGCGACGATCCGGTGACGGTCACGAGTGGTGAAGGTCCGCAAAATGAACTGTTCGGACTGACGGCGGGTCCCGTCACGGCCGCGTTCAGCCACGAGGGCGAATCGAACTTCATCGTGAGGCTGGTCCCGACCGAAAGCGACCTCGCCGGGAGCGTCACGCTCGTGAACACGATCGGGGAAGTAGAGGGGAGCCAGGTGACAGGTGTGGACGCGGCCGGGCCCTATACGCTCGATGTCACTGCCGCAGACGACTGGGAACTCACGCTGAACCAGCCCACCGACTCCGACTCCGAACCGCTACCGATCGATGTGGACGGGGAGGGTCTCGACTACGCCGGGCCGTACGCGTTCGACGGCCCGACGACGTTCGTGGGATCGCACGACGGCGATGGCCCCTTCGTCGTCTCCCCGATCGCGGCCGACGATCGGCCAATCACGACGTCGATCTTCAACGAGCTCGGCTCGTTCGAGGGTGAGAGCACCAGCACGCTCTCCGGTCTCGCCTATCTGAACGTCCGAGCGACCGGAGAGTGGACGCTGTCGACGGCGGAGTGACGGCTGGCTATCCCTCCGGTGTCGCGATCGATTCGAGCGGCGCGAGCGTGACGCTGAACACGGGCATTTTTATACAGAGATCGTCTATCGGTTGTTCATGCAGCTCTCGGTGGTCGTGCCGACACTCAACGGCCGGACCCAGCTCGTGGCGTGTCTCGACGCGCTCGCCACGGCGGCCCCCGAGAGCGAGGTCGTCGTCGTGAACGGCCCCTCGGCCGACGGCACCACCGGGATGGTCAGAGAGCGCGACGACGTCGACGTACTCGTCGAAATCGCGGACCGCAACCTCAACGTCGCCCGGAACGCAGGCATCGAGCACGCTTCCGGCGAGTGGATCGCGCTCGTCGGCCACGATCGGACTGTGGAACCGGGCTGGTACGACGCCGTCACGGCGGGGCTCGATCCCGGGGCGGCACGCGCGGGCGCACACGTTTTTGCCGAAGGGTATCCCATGCCTGGCGGCCGCGAACGGGTTGGAGCGGTCACCGGTCCCACCGGAGTCGACGGCGAACGGAGCGATGGCCCGGAATCGAGAGCGATCGCCGGACGTGAGGTAACGTACGTCGACGGTCGGAACGTCGCGTTCTCGCGCGCGGCGCTCGACGCACTCGACGGGTTCGACGAGTACCTCCAAACCGGCGGGGCGCGCGATCTCGCCCACCGACTCGCCGCAAACGGGTATGCGGTGGACTGGCAGGACGATATGTGTGTGCGGGACGCGGCCGCCGTCGGTCCCACGAGGCCGGGGGCCGCCGGCAGTCCGGTGATCTCCGACGGCGGCCGGACCGAGCGCGACTGGTACTGGAAGTATCGGGCGCTCGCCTACCGGCTCGTCAAAAACTATGGCGTTCGGCCAACGACTGCCCGCCGGCTCGCGAACCACGCCGTGCGCGACGCGTTCTCAGGATTCGTCGGGGTCGCCAGGGGCGACGGGACGCCGACGGCGTGGTTCGGCAACGGCCGGGACGTGCTCACGGGCTCGGGCCGCGGTGAAGGGGCGGGCCTCCTCGCGCGATGGCGCGATCGGGACCGACGAAACCCGAACGGGATCTCCTCGCGGTCGGATCGTGCGGTCGCGGTCTACGATCGACGCTAAACTCGCACTCGACTCGATCCGTTCCCGTCCTGCGGATGGCCATATGAACGCGTTTCCATTAGGTACGACGTGACATACCACCCTGCTCACGTCCGGCGTTTTCTCGCCACGCAGTAAGAAGGTTTATATAGAACCGCAAACGACCCGTTGGTGAGGAATCCATCATGGCACAGCAACAGCGCATGGGTGGACAGCCGATGTTCATCTTGAGCGAGGACTCGGAGCGGACACGCGGTCAGGACGCACAGGGCTCGAACATCGCCGCCGGCAAGGCGGTCTCGGAGGCCGTACGTACGACGCTCGGTCCCCGCGGCATGGACAAGATGCTCGTCTCCGATGCGGGCGACGTCGTCATCACGAACGACGGCGCGACCATCCTCGGCGAGATGGACATCGAGCATCCCGCAGCCCAGATGATCGTCGAAGTCGCCGAAACACAGGAAGAAGAGGTCGGCGACGGCACGACGACCGCCGCCGTTCTGGCTGGTCAGCTTCTCGCCAAGGCCGAAACCCTGCTCGACGACGACGTTCATCCGACGACGATCGTCGAGGGGTACCACGAGGCGGCCCAGCTGGCCCACGAGGCCGTCGACGAGCAGGTGCTCGCCGGCGGCGACCTCGACGACGACCGACTCCGCGGGGTCGCCCGCACCTCGATGACCGGCAAGGGCACCGGCGACGTGGGTGCGGACGCGCTCGCCGAAACGGTCGTCGAGGCCGTCCGACAGGTCGAGGGCGACAGCGTCGCGCGTGACGAGATCACCGTTCGAACGCAGACCGGCGCGAGTTCGAGCGCCACCGAGCTCGTCGAGGGCGTCATCAGCGAGGAGGAGCCGGTTCGCGAGGACATGCCGAAAAGCGTCGAGAACGCCTCGATCGCCGTCCTCGACGTCGAGTTCGACATCCGAGAGGCGAACGTCGACGCCGAGTACGACGTCTCCAGCGTCGATCAGCTGAACGCCGCGATCGACGCCGAGGAGAGCCAGTTCGAGCAGTACGCCGACGCACTCGCCGACCTCGATGTCGACGTCGCGTTCGTCACCGAGGACATCGAGGACCGCGCGGCAGCGTACCTCGCCGAGGAGGGTATCCTCGCGTTCGAGGGCGTCGACGACGACGAGGCACGTTCGATCGTCCAGGCCACGGGCGCGAGCCGCGTCGGCGCGATCGAGGACCTCGAAGAAGCCGATCTCGGTGAGGCCGAGCACGTCCGCGTCGAGTCCTTCGGCGGGGACGAGCTCGCGTTCGTCGAGGGCGGCGCGGCCACGGAGGCGGTCACGGTGTTCGCCCGCGGCGGCACCGACCACGTCACCGACGAGCTCGAACGCGCACTCCACGACGCGCTCGACGTCGCGACCGCCGCGCTCGATTCGGGTGGTGTCGTGCCTGGCGGTGGTGCGAGCGAAGTCGCCATCGCAGCCCACGTCCGCGACCAGACCGCGAGCATCGAGGGCCGTCGTCAGCTCGCCGTCGAGGCGTTCGCCGACGCGATCGACGTCCTGCCGCGCACGCTCGCGGAGAACACCGGGATGGACCCGATCGACGCGCTCGTGGACCTCCGCTCGCGCCACGACAGCGAGGGTCGCGCTGGCCTCATCAGCGAGGGTCAGAGCGGCCGTGCCGACGATCCCGTCGACGCTGGCGTGTTCGATCCGGCAGCGGTCAAACACGAGGCGATCGAGAGCGCCACCGAGGCCGCGACGATGATCGCCCGGATCGACGACGTCATCTCCGCCGACAACTGAGGCGGCCGAGCGGCTTCACGATCACTGATTTTTCGCAACCGATTCACCTCTCCGAGCAGGCCGCGGTGTGGCTGTTCGTCCGTAATCGTTCGACGGACTCAGATCGTTGGCAGATGCCAGTCGTACCGGAGCGCAAGGAGTCTGAGAGCGAAGACGAACGCCGCACAGCCGAGGGTTGCCTGGCCGGCGGCGACGCCGATCCCCGTCGCCAGCCAGAACGCCCCGCCGCCGAGCACCGCAGGCGTCGCGTAGAAGTCCTCGTGAAGCACCGCGGGAACCCGCCCCAGGAGGACGTCCGCGATACTTCCGCCACCGACGCCGGTGAGCGTCGCGAGCACCACCACCCCGAACGGCGAGAGTCCGGCGTCGGTCCCGACGAGCGCGCCAGTGGCCGCAAAGGCCGCCAATCCCACGGCGTCAGGGAGCTGAACCGCCGTGTGGTTCCGGAGCCGGCCGCCCATCGCCCGCGCGAGCACGACACCGATCCCGACGCCGACGAGTGCGACGCTCACGTCCGAAGTCGTCCGGAGCACGACGGGAACACGGCCGGCGAGCACGTCCCGGAGGATGCCGCCGCCGAGCGCGGTCGCCATCCCGAGAACGCCGACGCCGAACAGGTCGAGATCGGCGTCCGCACCCTTGAGCGCGCCCACGACCGCGAACGCCACCAGCCCGATCGCGTTCATCGCTCCGAACGCACCGATCATCACTCGAACGCCAGCTCGATCGGGTTACCGACCCCGACGCCGAACGTCTCGTCGCCCCGGCCCCGATTCGCGGCGAGTTCGACGTTGCCGTGGCTCCCTACTGTGACGAGTCGCTCGCCGGCCGCGACGTGTGCGTACGACTGTGCGACCGGAACGTGCTCGCCGTCGACCGCGATCCGTTCGCCGAACCGTCCATCCAGCATCTCACCGGGGACGTTCGTGACGGCGTTGCCGAACCCGTCGACGACGAGTACCTCGCCCGTGGCGTCGCCGTCCCGAACCTCTGGCTCCGGAAACCGGAGGTCCTCGTAGCCGTCGGCGGAGACGAACTCCTCACACTCGGCGAGGCGATCCGCGCCCGCCTCGTGGGCCAACGCGGCCGCGGGCGCGAACACGTCTCGGCCGTGGAAGGTCGCGCTCTCGGGCTCGTCGACGACGATCTCGAACGGTTCGATACCCGCGCTCGCTTGGGCGTCGTCGTCCGGCGCTCCCACTGCGTCGCCGGCGAGTCGCCTGGCAACGGGAGCTAGCACGCCGTTGTCCGGCCCGACGAGGACGTGCTCGCCCGCCCGGATCGCGAGCGCCGCCCGATCGGTCCCGACGCCGGGATCGACCACCACGAGGTGAGTCGCGGGCGGAAAATAGGGGAAAACCTCGCGGAGCCAGAACGCGGTCGTCCGGACGTCCTGGCGGGGGAAGTCGTGGGCGATGTCGACGAGCCTGGCGTCGGTGTGCGCACAGAGAACGCCCTTCATCGCGGCGGGGTACGGCGAACCGAAGTCGGAGGTGAGCGTGATCATGTGGGATGGCTCGTTCGGTGTCGATCACTCGGGGTCGGCCGTGGCGTCGGCGCGATAGGAGTCCGCACCGTCGGTGTCGCTCACGCGCTGGATGCGTTCGATCCCGCCGATCTCCCGCACGACGTCCACGACGGCGTCGGGGACGAGCGCCTCCCAGCCGTCGTCGGCGATCATCCGCTCTCTGATCTCCGTGCCTTCGAGTTTCTCGCGTTCGAACATCGGCGACTGGCGCACCTCGACGCCGGCCTCGGTGAACAGCTGCACCACGAGGGGGTTGTTCGAGTACGCGATCTCGAAGGTCGGCGACATGCTCCGAACGTGGGAGACCCAGACCGCGTTCCGGTCGAGATCCTCGATCGGCACGGGATAGATCACGAGGTCGGCATCGTCGAGCGCCTTGGTGAGCATCATGATGCGCTCGCCGGCGGTGAAGGGGTCGTGGCGGGTGTGGGAATCGTCGGCGCTGCCGATCCCGAGCACGAGCTCGTCGACCTCGCCCGCGATCCGCTCGACCATCCGGTGGTGGCCGTCGTGGTAGGGCTGGAACCGGCCGATGTAGAAGCCACGGCGCATGTGATCGGCCAGAACGCCATCGTGCATAAACTCCCGCTTTCGGGTCGCTGCTCGTCGATTCGTTCCGGGCTGTCTCGAAGGAGTTCCGATCGGTGAAACAGCGCCCGATCGACCGATTTGTTTATAAGTGAATCGTGGGGTTTTCCGCGATCGGCACCCGGCCGAGACGGCTTCTCGACAGCGTATTCCGGAAGTGCGGCCGGGACGTCCGAGGGGAGAAAGTATATCAGTAAACGTGCCCTCCTTTGAGGTGTTAGAGACAGTCTCATGAGTAACGACACGGACACCGACGACGCGTTCCCGACCGAGCACGACCCGGATCCGGACCCGGGACCGAACTCGGATGCGGGAGACGACGAGAGGGTTCCTCTGGGGGAGGAGCTCGGTAGCGACGTCGAGATCGAGGCCGAGATCGACGAGGACGCCGAGGACGGGCTGCTCGGCGGGCTCAAGATCGAGACCACGGCGGACATCGAGATCCCCGACCGGCTCGTCGATCAGGTCATCGGGCAGGACCACGCCCGCGACGTGGTGATGAAGGCCGCCAAACAGCGCCGCCACGTCATGATGATCGGCACGCCGGGCACAGGCAAGTCGATGCTGGCGAAGGCGATGAGCCAGCTCCTCCCGAAGGAAGACCTCCAGGACGTACTGGTCTATCACAACCCCGACGATGGGAACGAGCCGAAGGTGCGGACCGTTCCAGGGGGGAAGGGCCAACAGATCATCGAGGCCCACAAGGAGGAGGCCCAAAAGCGCAACCAGATGCGCCAGTTCCTGATGTGGATCATCATCGCCATCGTGCTGGGCTACTCCTTCCTGATCGCGGGCCAGATCCTGCTGGGTGGCGTGCTCGCCGTCCTGATCTACCTCGCGTTCAAGTACAGCTCCCGAAGTACCGACGCGATGATCCCGAACCTCCTGATCGACTCTTCGGACACCCAGACCGCGCCGTTCAAGGACGCGACCGGCGCGCACGCCGGTGCACTGCTCGGCGACGTCCGCCACGACCCCTTCCAGTCGGGCGGGATGGAGACGCCGAGCCACGACCGCGTCGAGTCGGGCGCGATCCACGAGGCCAACAAGGGCGTGCTGTTCGTCGACGAGATGAACACGCTCGACATCCGATCCCAGCAGAAGCTGATGACCGCGATCCAGGAGGGCGAGTTCTCCATTACTGGCCAGTCCGAGCGCTCCTCGGGCGCGATGGTCCAGACCGAGCCCGTCCCGACGGACTTCATCATGATCGCGGCTGGGAACCTCGACGCGATGGAGAACATGCACCCGGCGCTGCGCTCGCGGATCAAGGGGTACGGCTACGAGGTGTACATGGACGACACCATCGAGGACGAGCCCGAGATGCGCCGGAAGTACGCTCGGTTCGTGGCCCAGGAGGTCGACAAGGACGGTCGGCTGCCCCACTTCACCCGCGAGGCGATGGAAGAGATGATCCTCGAAGCCCAGCGCCGTGCGGGCCGGAAGGGTCACCTCACGCTCAAGATGCGTGACCTCGGTGGGCTCGTCAGAGTGGCGGGCGACATCGCTCGTGCCGAGGACAAGGAGTTCACCGAGCGCGAGGACGTGCTTCAGGCGAAACGCCGGTCGCGCTCGATCGAACAGCAGCTCGCGGACAACTACATCGAGCGCCGGAAGGACTACGAGCTCTCGGTCTCGGAGGGCGACGTCGTGGGCCGTGTCAACGGCCTCGCGGTGATGGGCGACGACTCCGGGATCGTGCTGCCGGTGATGGCCGAGGTGACGCCATCGCAGGGCCCCGGCGGCGTGATCGCCACCGGGAAGCTCCAGGAGATCGCCGAGGAAGCAGTACAAAACGTCTCGGCGATCATCAAGAAGTTCTCGGACGAGAACATCTCCGAGAAGGACATCCACATCCAGTTCGTCCAAACCGGCCAGCAGGGCGTCGACGGCGACTCGGCCTCCATCACGGTGGCCACGGCCGTCATCAGCGCGCTCGAAAACGCCCCGGTCAAACAGAACATCGCGATGACCGGATCGCTCTCGGTCCGGGGTGACGTCCTCCCGGTCGGCGGGGTGACCCACAAGATCGAGGCGGCGGCGAAGACCGGCTACGACACGGTCATCATCCCGGCGGCGAACGAACAGGACGTGATGATCGAGGACGAGTACAAGGACCAGATCGAGATCGTCCCGGTCAATCACATCAGCGAAGTGCTCGAAGTCGCCCTCGCCGGCGAGGGCGAGGCCGACGGTCTCGTGGATCGCTTGAAGTCGATCACGGGCCAGGCGCTCGATCGGCAGGGACAGGTCGGACAGAGCACCGGCAGCCCGAGCCCGCAGTAACGTGGCTCGGTGGGCGGTCTTCGCCGGCCTGACCGCCCTCGTTCTCTTCGTTTTGCTCGCGCTCGCGCGCGCTTCACAGTCGACTATCGACGACGGCTCTTCGACGGTCGACGACGCCTCGGCGATTGACGACACAACCTCGACAGTCGGCAACACGCCGTCGAGCGTCGAGCCCGTTCCCACTCGTCGTGACGAGGACGTTTCACCCGACAGTCCGTTGGATTACGACGCCAGGGACTCGATCGAACAGCCATCGGCGGGGCCGGACGGCACTCGTCGGTCACCGTCGTTTTCGACCGGCGCGCTGCTCGCGAACGTTGCGCTCTCGCAGGGGCTGTTCGCGGTCGTCTTGATCGGTGGCGCGTGGTACGCCGAGATCCCGCTCGCCGCACTCGGGTTGGATGGGGCCCCACTCAGCACCGGACTACCGGCGCTCGGGGTCGGGATCGTCGTGGGTGTCGGGCTCTATCTCGTCAACGAACTCGGCACGCTCGGCGCGAACGCGGCCGGGATCGAGACGCCCGACGCGCTCCGCGAGTCGCTCGCCCCCGACTCGCGGACAGGGTGGGCGGTGTTACTCGGGGTGGTGCTGCCGACCATCGCGATCTTCGAGGAACTCCTCTTCCGGGCGGCGCTGATCGGTGCGCTTGCGGCCGGGTTCGGGCTCTCGCCGTGGCTGCTTGCCGTGCTTTCGTCGATCGCGTTCGCGCTCGGCCACGGCGCGCAGGGCACGATCGGAATGGTCGCGACCGGGGGGCTGGGGTTCGTGCTCGCGAGCGTGTTCGTGCTGACCGGCAGCTTCCTCGCCGTCGTGATCGCCCATTACCTCGTCAACGCCCTGGAGTTCGTCGTCCACGAGAGTCTCGCCGTCGAGTGGTCGTAAGCCCGGATTCTCTACAACCCTTCCAGCGACCGCAACCGCTGTTCGACTTTCGGCGGAGCGGCGCTCGGGGCGTCGCGAACGCGGTGGTCGGGGATCACGAGCGGCACGGGGTTCCCGTCGAGTGCCGCCCGCACGCGGTCACGGTCGTCCTCCTCGTCGGCGTCGAAATCGGCAATGCGGCGGGTGAGGCGCTCGACAGTGACCTGGCTCCCGTAAGGGATCTCCCGGACGGCTTCGAGCACCGCCCGCTGGTCGGTGGGAACGGTCAGCGCTACTTCGACGTCCTCGAAGTCGTCCTCGACACCTTCCAGATAGTCGAAGATCCGATCGAGGAGGTCGTGATCGGACTCTGCCTCGCTCGCGAGGCTGCCGGGAAACGAGACCGAAACCACGCGCCCGCTCGCGATCCCCACCTGGACACACCGACCGAGATACGACGACTCGCGGGCGTAAATACCGGCTTCCTCAGTCATGACGGTGATTGAGCGGTGTCGTCCTTCAACATTCGGCTACCGTGCGCCCCCGCGACGCAAGTCTTATGTACAGAACAGTCCTTCGATGTACAACTATGAACGCGAGCGAGGGGTACGCCCCCGCGATCGAGTCGATCCTCGCCGCCGCCCGTGAGCGCGAGGGTGGGGACGAACGAGTGTCCGTCGACGCGCGCTCGCTGCCCGCAGCGCTTTCGACGGCCGATGCCGACGGGCGTGTGCCGGTGATCGCGGAGATCAAACCCACGAGCCCGACGACCGACGGCCGGCGCGACGCCGACCCGGTCGCACTCGCCGAAGCGATGGTCGAGGGCGGCGCGGCGGCGCTCTCGGTACTGACCGAACCCGCCCACTTCGGCGGGTCGCCCGACGCCCTTCGCGATGTACGGGCGGCCGTCGACGTTCCGGTGCTCCGAAAGGACTTCGTGCTGGAGGAGGCCCAGCTGGACACCGTCGAAGCCGACGCCGTGCTCCTGATCGTGCGCTTTCTCGACGATCTCGATGGGATGATCGAAGCGGCGCGCGAGCGCGGGTTCCAGCCGCTGGTCGAGGTCCACACCGCGGCGGAGCTCGATCGCGCGCTCGCGGCGGGTGCGGAGCTCGTGGGTGTAAACAACCGTGACCTCGCGCGGCTCGACGTGGACCTCTCGACGTTCGAGCAAGTCGCTGCTGAGGCTCCAGCGGATGTCACGCTGATCGCCGAAAGCGGTATCGGGAGTTCCGAAGACGCCAGGCGAATGCGTCGGGCAGGTGCGGACGGACTCCTCGTTGGAAGTGCGATCATGGACGGCGACCCTGAGGCGAACACACGCCGACTCACGACGGCGGAGGTGGAAGCGTGAGCGACGCGGGTGGCGGTGCGGGTATCGGCACGGAGGGCCGGAACACGGACGGGAAGTTCGGCGAGTACGGTGGTCAGTACGTCCCTGAGGCGCTGATGCCCGCGATCGAGGAGCTGACCGACGCCTACGAGCGGTACGTCCTCGACAACGAGGACGGGTTCATGGACGAGTTCCGCGATCGCCTCCGCGACTTCGGCGGCCGACCGACGCCGCTCCAGCACGCCGAGCGGCTGAGCGAGCGCTACGACACCGAGGTGTACCTCAAACGTGAGGACCTGCTCCACGGCGGCGCACACAAACTGAACAACGCGCTCGGCCAGGTCCTGCTCGCGAAGTACATGGGCAAGGAGCGAATCGTCGCCGAGACCGGCGCGGGCCAGCACGGTACCGCGACCGCGATGGCCGCCGCCCACCTCGATATGCCCTGCGAGGTCTACATGGGCGAGACCGACATCAACCGCCAGCGCCCCAACGTCTTCCGGATGCGGCTGAACGGTGCGGACGTCACCCCGGTCACGGCGGGCCGCGGGACGCTGAAGGAAGCCATCAACGAGACGATGCGCGACTGGGCCACGACTGTCGAAAACACCCACTACGTGCTCGGGAGCGTCGTCGGCCCACATCCGTTCCCCGCGATGGTCAGGGACTTTCAGGCCGTGATCTCCGAGGAGGCCAGGCGACAGGTCCGCGGTCAGGCCGGCAGACTCCCCGACAGCGTGCTCGCGTGCGCAGGTGGAGGATCGAACACGATGGGGGCGTTCGCGGAGTTCGTTTCGGATGACGGGGTCGATCTCCACGCAGTCGAGGCGGGCGGCTCGTCGCTCGCGGTCGACGAGGAACGCGGCGTCGCGCCCAACTCCGCGTCGCTCTCCACGGGAGAAGAGGGCGTGCTCCACGGCGCGCGCACGCGGCTCCTCCAGGACGACGACGGCCAGATCCTCGAATCCCACTCGGTCTCGGCAGGGCTCGACTACGCGGGGGTCGGTCCGGAACTCGCGCACCTCGTCGACTCCGGTCGGGTTCGGGCCACCAACGTCGACGACGACGCCGCGCTCGCGGCGTTTCATCGACTTTCCAGCACGGAGGGAATCATTCCGGCGCTCGAAAGCGCCCACGCGCTCGCCCATCTCCACGAGGCCCACGACGACCTCGGTGATACAGTCGTCGTGAACGTCTCCGGACGGGGCGACAAGGACCTCGAAACGGTGATCGAGGAGACCGATCGGCGCGAGATCGACGAAGCGCCCGAAATGGACGTCTTCACGGAGGGACTCCGATGAACGCCATCGAGGCGGCTTTCGCCGAGGGACCGGCGTTCGTGCCGTACCTCGCGGCGGGTGATCCCGACTACGACGCGTCGCTCGAATACGTCGAAGCGCTCGCACGCGGCGGGGCCGACGTGATCGAACTCGGCCTCCCCTTCTCCGAGCCCGTCGCGGAGGGCCCGACGATCCAGGCGGCGGTCAACCGCTCGCTCGACGCCGGGATGACCCCCGAGCGCTTCTTCGCGTTCGTCGAGGAGCTCGATGTGGACGTGCCGCTGGTCTGTATGACCTACTACAATCTGATCTACCGGTACGGCGATGATGACGCCGAACGACCCCGAGCGTTCGTCGAGCGCGCTGCCGCAGCGGGGATCGAAGGGTTCGTCGTGCCCGACCTGCCGGCCGAGGAGGCCGATCCGCTTCGCGAGGCCTGCGACGAGTTCGACTGTGACCTCGTGTTCATCGTTGCGCCCACGACCCAGGGCGAGCGCCTCGATCGGATCATGTCGCGGGTCTCGGGGTACGTCTACGTCCAGGCGCGCCTCGGCGTCACCGGCGCGAAGGCGGACGTCTCGGCACAGACGGGACAGAGCCTCGATCGGCTCGCTGAGTGGGAGGTCCCGAAGGCGGTCGGGTTCGGGATTGCGTCGGGCGAGCAGGCGGGCGAGGTGGTCGCGGCGGGCGCGGACGGCGTCATCGTTGGGAGCGCGCTCGTCGACATCGTGGCCGAGGGTTACGAGGCAGGCGAGGATGCTGCGACCGTGGCCGAGCGACTCGAAGCGAAGGCCCGCGAACTCAAAGACGGGGCGGTCGCAGGCGCGCAACGCACACCGCGACCGGAACGAACATAACCGCCGTGCGACCGAAAACCAGTATGACATCCGGCACGCAGGCACGACTCGATCGCATCGGCACAGACGGTCGCTACCTCACGGTCCCGATGGATCACGGCATCACCATCGGGGCCGTCGGCGGCCTGAAAGAGATCGAGGCGACGATCGACGCAGTGACACGCGGCGGCGCGGACGCGGTCCTGACACAGAAGGGGATCGCACCGCGGGTCCATCCCAACAGAAACGACGCGGGCTACGTGGTCCACTGCAACGCCTCGACCGCGGTCGGGCCCGACGCCAACGACAAGCGGATGACTGCGACCGTCGAGGAGGCGATTCGAGCGGGTGCGGACGCGGTCTCGATGCACGTCAACGTCGGCAGCGACTCCGAGCCGACTCAGATCGAGGACCTCGCGGAGCTATCCAAACGAGCCGGTGAGTTCGGGATCCCCGTTCTGGCGATGACGTACGCTCGCGGGCCCGGCGTCGACGCAACCGATCCCGAACGCCTCGGTCACGCGGTCCGGCTGGGCGAGGAGCTCGGAGCCGACGTGGTGAAGACCGGCTACTCGGGGGATGCAGAGAGCTTCGAGCACGTGGTCGAATCCACCCGACTCCCGGTCGTGATCGCGGGTGGCGAACCCGAGGGCGATCACGCGACGCTCGACGCTGTCCGGGGCGCGATGGACGCGGGCGCGGCCGGCGTCTCGATGGGCCGGACGATCTTCCAGCACGACGATCCTGAGGCGATCACCAGCGCGGTTTCGGGCGTCGTCCACGACGACCTCCCGGCCGACGAGGCGCTCGACCGGGCGGACCTCGCGGTCGAGGCCTGACCTCCTGTTCTTCAGAGCACGTCGTCGAGGTCGTGGAGGCTCTCGAAGACGTGGTGGGGCTCGTGGCCATCGCCGTCGCCCCGGTCGTCGCGATCGCCCATGACCGGGAACCACGCCGCCTGAAGGCCGGCAGCTCGCGCGCCCGCCACGTCGTGTCGGAGCGAGTTACCGACGTACAGCGTCCGCTCGGGGTCAGCGTCGAGAGCGGTTATCGCTCGCTCGAACGGCTCGGTGGCGGGCTTTGGCGGGGTGGTCTCACCGGCGTAGATGTGGGTCTCGAAGGCGTCGTGGATGTCGAGCGCGTCGAGCTTTTGTCGCTGGGTCGCTCGCCCGCCGTTCGTGATCAGGCCGACGCGACCGTGCTCGCGGGCTCGATCTAGCGCTGTCTGCGCACCGGGGCGAAAGGAGACGTCGGTGTGATCGGTCGCGTCGTCGTACGCCCGTGCGAGCACGTCCGGACTGTCGATCTCACCGTCCTGACGCTCGCCCGCGACCCGGAAGGTCTTCGTCAGGAAGTCGATGTCGTCGTCGGCGTCGTCCACGTCGTCGGCGGCGGCCCAGAGCTGAGTCGGGTCGCAGAACTGCTCGACGCCCGCGTCGTCGAACGCGGTCGCGAGCACCTCGTCGGGGTCGTGGTCGTAGGTCAGCAGCGTCCCGTCGAGATCGAAACAGACCGTCGAAATCGGAGGTGTCGTCACTGCCGGGCGTTGGCGAGCGGCGGCGATAAGCGTTCGGCCGCACACTGTCCGGGTTTCCGTTGGCGGTTTCGCCACGTTCAAGCCGCCCCGCACCGAGCGCCACGCTATGACACGTTCCGTCTGGCTCAAGGCCGACGACGCGGTGGGCGACTGGGAGAGTAGAAAGAAGCGGATCACCGCGGGGCTTGAGGCCGGCGTCGACTGGGTCCTCGTCGACGAGGACGATGTCTCGCGCGTGCGCGATCTCGGTGCGGTGTCGATCGCCGCCTTCCGGAACGGGGGGATCGATGTCGTCGACACCGCAGACGACGGGCCGGATGCGGTCGCCGTCGGCAAGGACGGCGAGGGCGATGGCACCGCCGACCTCCCACCCGACCTCTCGGGATCGGCGGACCTCTCGACGCTCCGACGGGGCGACGCCGACACCGCCTACGTCCGGGTGTTCAACCAGGATTACGAATCTTTCGCCGAGACCGCGGCCGAGGCCGCCGATCACACCCTCGTGGTGAGCGAGGACTGGACCATCATCCCGCTCGAAAACCTGATCGCACGGATCGGCGACGAGACCGAACTCGTCGCGGGTGTCGAGACCGCGGCGGAGGCCCGCACCGCGTTCGAGACGCTCGAAACCGGGGCTGACGGCGTCCTGCTCGATTCGGACGATCCCGACGAGATCAGGCAAACCGTCGAAATCAGGGACGAGGCCGAGCGCGAACAGCTCGACCTCCAGTGGGCGACGATCACCGAGATCGAGCGGGTCGGCTCCGCCGATCGGGTCTGCGTCGACACCGGCTCGCTGATGGAGAGCGACGAGGGGATGCTCGTGGGATCGATGAGCCGCGGGCTCTTCTTCGTCCACGCCGAGACCGCCGAATCGCCGTACGTCGCTTCCCGCCCGTTCCGGGTGAACGCGGGCGCGGTTCACGCCTACGTCCGGACGCCCGGCGGCGGGACGAAGTACCTCGCGGAGCTAGGAAGCGGCGACGAGGTCCAGGTGATCGACACCGACGGCCGGGCGCGCGAGGCGGTCGTCGGACGCGCCAAGATCGAGCGCCGGCCGATGTTCCGGATCGAGGCCGCAGTCGGCGGCGACACCGAGGCGGGCGATGTGGACGATTCCGGCGGGGTCGATGAGGCCGAGCTGGACGACAGCGACAGTACGCCGCCTGAGGGGGACCGGATCGAGACGCTGCTCCAGAACGCCGAAACCATCAAAGTCGCCACCCGCGACGGGCCGCGGGCGGTGACCGATCTCGAAGCCGGCGACGAGGTGCGGGTCTACTACGAGGACACCGCCCGCCACTTCGGCGAGGCGGTCGACGAGCGGATCGTCGAGAAGTAGCACCCAGGCCACGAAGCAGCGATCGTCGGATGGTTTTTCTCTCGGATCGTGGCACAATGATAAGGTGGTGGGGGCGGTAGGTCCGTGTGGAGAATCATGAACGAACGTATCGTCTTCGCGCGCGAGCCGGCCGAGTTCCTCGAAGGAATGGACTGCGATGTCGTCGAGACGTACCACTTCGGCGATGTCGGGAGCGCGGCGCTCGTGGAGTGTGAGGCCGAGCACGAGTCGGCCATCGCCGACGACGACCGGGTGCTCGCGATCGAGGCGAACTACGAGATCGAACCTCACGTCGAACCCGCACACGTGAGCGAGGAGCGCGACACGGTGGCCACGATCGAGGACGTCCGGCGACTCCACGACGTTCCCGAGGACGACGCCACCGGCGCGGGTCTCACCGTGGTGGCGATGGATTCGGGGATCGATCCCGACCATCCGGTGTTCGAGGACGTCGCCATCCAGCAGGTCGACGTCACGGGATCGGGGACGGGCGATGCGGTCGGTCACGGCACTGCCGTGCTGGGGCAGATCACCCGAACTGCCCCCGAAGCGGACCTGATCGCACTCCGAATCTTCGGCGCGGAGGGCCGGACGAAAAACAACGTCATCATGCGCGCCTACGAGTGGCTCCACGACAACACCGACGCGTACGACGTCGTGAACATGTCGTGGGGATCGCAGGAAAACTCACGAGCGATCAACCGCGTCCACAACGGCCTCGTCGAGACGGGCATCCGGGACGTGGTGTCGGCCGGCAACTCCGGGAAGCGATCGGGCAGCCCCGCGACTGCCGAGCGCGCGTTCTCGATCGCGGCCTGCACCGAGGACGGGGCGATCGCGGAGTTTTCTTCCTACAACCCCGACCGCGACAACCCCGACGTGGCCGCCATCGGGAAGGACAACCGACTCGCCCAGGCGTCGGGGACGACGATGGGAACCGATCTCGACGGGCCGTGGGTGAAATCGTCGGGGACCTCGTTTTCGGCTCCCGAGGTGGCCGGCATGGTGGCGAAGTATCTCGACGCCGGGGAATCGACGGAACCGGAGACGATCATGCGCGACTTCGAGGCGGCTGCTCGTGATATCCCGGACCAACCGCGCGATGGGGCCGGCCTCGCCGACTACGCGGCTGCCGTGAGGGGCGACGTTGGCGACGAGCGCTGACCGCCGACAGCACCGGTGTCATCACCCGTCAAGATCTCGAACCAACACGAATGCGTCCTCGCCGTCGGCGTAGTAGCCCGGTGAGGTGGTGCGGTGGGTGAAGCCGAACCGACGGTAGAGCGCGAGCGCGGGCTCGTTGCTCTCGCGGACTTCGAGCCTGACCGACCCTGCGTTCCGCTCGCGCATGACGTCGATCGCCCGACCGAGTAGGGTCGCGCCGACGCCCTGCCCCCGGGCGAACGGGGCCACCGCGATGTCCTTGACGTGGCCGATCCGTCGGCCGCCGTTCGGCGTCACGTCGGCGAGCACGTACCCGACCACCTCGCCGGAATCGGCCACCAGAAATCCCGGTTCGCCGAGGAACCGCTCGAACGCACGATACGGCCACGGCTGCGGAAACGAGGCCTTCTCGATCCGGAACACCGCCAGCAGATCGGCCCGATCGGCCGCACGGGTCCGGACGGGGCGATCGTCCGTGGCCGTCGTGGTCACGCCCGGCGTAGGGCTGGTGGACACTTATACTGCCGGAGAATCGCCCCGTGATCGATCTCGCTGTCGGCGGAGTCGCCCTGGTTCGACGGAGTCGCCCCGAGCCGGGGGAATCGCCCCGAGTCGGCGGACCGTCGCGGTGCTCACTCGGGACGGGCGTGACACTGCGTCGTAAGAGATATACCGCCGACGGCCGCGGTAGCGGGCATGGGTCTGATGGACAACCTTCTCGGGAGTCGCGAGCCGCGACGCGGGACCGGCGGCGGCGAGTACGTCGAACTCGATGCCGACGACGTCGAGGGGTCGGTCGGCGAGACGGCGACTACGGTGCATATCGCCAGTATCGACAGCCAGCGTGACGTCATCGACATCAAAAACGCCATCTACGACGGCGACATCGTGATCGCCGACATCACTCGTCACTCCACCACCGACCAGACGATGGAGCGCATCACCCAGGACCTCCAGGAGATCACCAGCGAGGTCGGCGGCGACATCATCCAGAAGGCCGACGACCAGCTCATCATCACGCCCGGGACGATCGGCATTTCGCGCACGAAACTCGGCCAGTAATCTCCGTCCCGTCGTTCTTTCCTCGCCCGTCCTCGCGGCTCTTGCGTACTCGTCCCTGCCGCACTCAGACGTTGTCAGGTGTGTCCGCGTCGTCTTCGACCGTTCGCTTCATCGACTCGCGGCGGCTCTTCGCGTCGCGGCCGGTGGCTTCGAGCAGGAACTCGTTTTTCGCGTCGACCGCGTCGGCGGCCGCATCGGCGTTGCCTTCGGCGATCACGTCCTCGGCCGGCCGTTCCTCGAAATCGACTGCGAGAGTGTCTTTCTTGCTGCCGTAGGATACCGTGCCCGCGACGATCCGTTCGAACACCGGGTTCTCGGGATCCTCGACGACGTGGAGATCGCTGCCGTTGTGCTCCTGGGTCGCCGTAATCTCCCCGAAGTACCCCTCGACGGTGCCTGTCATGTCGGGGATCCGTTCGTCGAGATGCTCACCGCGCCGCATCTTGTACTCACGCATGAACGGTTCGTTTGCGAGCAGCGGGGTTATTCCTTTCGCGTCCCGCGCGCGAGATACCCCGTCCGACACTCCGGACAGCTGTCACCCGCCCGCAGCGGCGAGTCGACGACCACGGCGGTGAACCCACACTGCCGGCACACGAACGTCTCTCCCGGCTCGGCCGTCCCGGGCGAGCCGTTCGTCCCGGCTGCACCTTCCTCTTTCGCGCGCGCTTCAGCTCTCTCCAGCGTCCACCCCTCGGTGAGCGGCTGTGTCCTCGATCCCGGGTCGCTGCCGGCCGCGGTGTCAGCTGCGTCGCCGATGGGCGTGAGCGACCCCACCCCGTTCCCCGTCCGTCCCGTCGATCCTGCCGATTCGGTACCTGGATCCGCTGGCCACTCACCGGGTGCGCGGCCCGGTTCGTCGGCAGGGTCGTCAGTCCGTGACGCCTCGACGGTCGGAATCTCGCTCTCGTCGTCCGCCACAGCGGTGTCCGTCGCGGTGGTGCCGGAGTCGTGTTCGGTCGCAGCGGTGTCGGATTCGCGTTCGGTCGCGGTGGTGTCGGTCGTTGGCTCGGCTGCAGTGGCGTCGGGCTCGTGTTCGTTCGCGGCCGTGCCGCTTGCTGGCTCGTTCGTCGATAGCCCCTCGACGTCCGTTCCCGAGATCTCGTCGAGTGAGACCGCCGTGTCCCCCGTAGAACTCGTCGCGTCGTCGGTCGCGGTTCCGCCATCGAGCGTGCCGTCCTCGATCGTGATCGAGCCAGTTCCGTCGGCCGCCACGTTCTCCTCGGCGGTCGCCGCGACCACGCGGCCATCCCCGTCGCGGACCACGCCGGCCTCGGGTTCAAGCGCCGTGATCTCGGTGTTCGCCGAGACGGTCCGTTCGTGACCGCAGTGTCGACACGTCTGGACCCGCTTTGCCGTCCGGACGACCTCCGCTCCCCGTTCGTCGCGCTCGCGCTCGACGCCGGTCTCACCGTAGTCGTGCCCGAGCACCGAACAGCGAAGCCCCATTGAAACGCCATTGGGACCCTGTGTGACATAAAGACTCCCCTTCGGGCGAACGAAACCGGAAGAGCAGGCGACGCGGTCGAGATGGTCGTGGCGACGACCACTCCATCGAGGGGATAAGGGTAAGTCGAATCCGACCGAACCCGCAGTCCATGAAGGCAAAGCGGGAGTTCCGGAACCGCGACGACACGGAGGTGGCCGTCCTCGACGCGCTGGTCGATCGTCAGGACGGCATGACCGTGTTCGAACTCCGCTCGCACGTCGCGGTCGGCATCGACGATCTGGAGGATGCGCTCGCCGCGCTCAAGGACGACGGCCTGATCGAGGCCGACGACGACGGCGAGCGCATGTTGATCAAACCCGACGACCAGGTGGTGCCCGAACCAGGTGACGAAGACACCGAGGAGTCGTTTTTCGATGAGCTCCGCGATCGGCTCGGCCTATAGCACGACTTATCCCCGCCCGGGGCCGACGATACGGAAATGACGCTCGTCGCCGGCGTCCACGAATCCCACGGCGCGACGTTCGAAGAGCGCGGTGGCGTCCGGGTCGCCACCGAGTACGGCCGCCCCGATCGTGCGGCCCGTGCAGTCCGAAACGTGGTCGGCACGATCGAGATGGGCTACGGTGTGCTCACCGTCACCGGCGACGACCGGGTCGAGTTCGTGGACAACGCGGTGTCGAACCGTGTTCCCCACGAGGACGGCGCGGGCTGCTATGCACTTCTGTGTGATCCCCAGGGCAAGATCGAGACCGACCTCTATATCTACAACGCCGGCGAGCGTCTCCTCCTCTTCACCCCACCCGAGCGCGCCGCACCAGTCGCCGATGACTGGAGCGAGAAGACGTTCATCCAGGACGTCGATATCGAAGTCGCCACCGAGGCGTTCGGCGTGTTCGGCGTCCACGGCGCGAAGGCGACCGAGAAGATCGCGAGCGTGCTCAACGGCGCGAGCACCCCCGAAGAACACCTCCAGTTCGTGCGCGGGACGATGGGTGACGACGGCGTGACGGTGATTCGGGGCGACGGCCTCGTCGGCGAGGAGGGGTACGAGGTGGTCTGTGCGGCCGATCGCGCCGAGTCCGTGTTCGACACCCTCATCAACAACGGACTGAACGCCGCGCCCTTCGGCTATCGGACGTGGGACGCGCTCACCCTCGAAGCCGGGACACCGCTCTATCACACCGAACTCGAAGGGCGGATTCCGAACGTGCTCGGCCTCCGGAACGCGCTTGACTTCGAGAAAGGGTGTTACGTCGGTCAGGAAGTCGTCTCGCGCGTCGAGAACCGCGGACAGCCGAGCCGACGGCTGGTCGGACTCCGGTGTGAGACGCTGCCCGAAGCGGGCGCGACGGTGCTCGCCGGGAGCGAGTCGGTCGGCGAAGTGACTCGCGCGGCCGAGAGTCCGATGCTCGAAGCGCCGATCGCGCTCGCGCTGGTCGCGTTCGACGCCCCGACCGACGACCTCGCGATCGAAGCCGAGGACGAAAAACACGACGCGACCAAGGAGCCGCTGCCGTTCGTCGACGGCAGCGATCGATCGGCACGACTCCCTGACTACGGCGAGAGTTGAGCAGTCGGCGTAAACTGCCGGTGGGTTTATCCTCGCGCGGTCACGGATGGTGGTATGGCGAGTCTCAGGGATCTCGGTCTCTCGGAGTACGAGGCGCGGGTCTACCGGGCGCTGCTCGACACCGGGCCGACGACCGCGAAGGAGCTCTCGCGCGCGAGCGAGGTCCCGATGGGCCGGATCTACGATGTCCTGGCGAGCATCGAAACTCACGGACTGGTGCGCGCCCAGACCGCGAGCCGCCCCAAGAAGTACGTCGCGGTCGAGCCCGACACCGCGCTCTCGCGGCTGCTGGAGGACCGCCAGCGCGAGCTCGACGCCAAGGCCGACCAGTACGAGGAGATCGTCGACGACCTGATCGGCGAGCTCGACGCGACCGACCAGTCCAGCGAGACGTTCTGGACGGCGGCGGTCGGGCCGGCCGACACCGCTGACCTCCTCGTCGAGCGGCTCGCGACAGCCGACGAGAGCGTGGTCATGGTGGCCTCGGCGCTCTCCAGGCAGTTCGACGTCGATTCGGTCGGCGACCGGATCACCGCGGAGCTCGATGCGGCAGTCGAGCGCGGCGTCGAGGTATCGTTGCTGATGCGCCCGGACCTCGTGTCGGCGTTGCCCGAGACCGTCGGCGAGCGCTATCTCGACCGACTTGCGCCGAACGAGCGATTTGCCACCCGGACCAGCGACGCGGTCGAGCGGACGTTCACGGTGATCGACGGGGTCGAGACCTGTATCGAGGTCCCTCACCCGCTCGACAGTAGCGAGTCGTTCGCGATGATCGATTTCCAGGACCCGGCGTTCGCGACGGAAATCTTAGAGGAGTTCACCCCGCGGTGGGAGCAAGCCGAGCCGCTCGCGCTCGGGGACAGATAGGCGGAGAGATAGCGGATTCAGTCGTCTGCCGGGGTGTCCGTGTCGTCGAGTTCCTCGCGGAGGGTGCTCACTTGGGCGACCCGTTCGGCGTGAGCGTTGTGCTGATGGATCGACTCGTCGTTCGACTGTTTCATCGTCACGACCGCGTCGTCGGGGAGGTCGGGGAACTCCCGGACCACACCTTCGGCCATGTCGCGAACGCAGTCCTCGACGAACTTCGCGTTCGCGTGGGCGTGCTCGGTCATGTAGTCCTCGTCGGGCCGCTTGGCGAGGTTGTAGATCCGTGCGCTCATCGAATCGCGCGCGACGTCGATCAGATCGGAGAGGTCGGCCTCGGGTGCGCCGTCGCTTTCGACCCTGAGCGTCGCGTGGCCGCGCTGGGAGTGGCCCGCCTGAGGCACGCGATCGAGGAACTCTTCCGTGGTTTCGTCGTCGACGCCGAGGTCGGCGAGGGTTTCGCGGGCGCGCGAGTTCGACATCCCCTGTGAACACGGACAGACCGTCATCCCGGTCACGCGAGTGCCGATCTCCTCGGTGGTGCCCTCCTCGGTCGCACAGGCTCCGGCGATGATGGTTGCGGTTCCTTGGGTGGGGCGGTCGGTCGCGGGGGTGCGCTCGCGCGTGACGAGTTCGGCCTCCATCTCGACGGTGGCTTCGGTGGTGTACTCGTGTTTTTCGAGGAGGCGCTCGGCGGCGTCGCCACAGACGTCTTCCACTCGGTAGGCCGGCTCCGCGACCGCGGCTTCTAAGGTCTCGTCGACGACCTCCATGTTCCGGCTCATGTCCGCGCCCTTGCGCCACGAGGGGAGATCGACGAACACCTCGAACTCCGCCATCAGGACGATCGGGCGGTCGTCGGGCCGATCGAGTTCGACGAGCTTCTCGACCCCGGTGACGCCGACCTGATTGAGGCCGACGGTGACGTCGGGCTGGGCGGCCTGGACATCCGGCAGCTGCTGACTCATTGGATCGGTGTTGGTGGTGGCGCTGGTTACGTTTTGCGAAAGCCACAAACTGTTTCGTGTTTTCCCAGCCAGTCAGTCAGCTGTCGGGCGGCCGCGGTGCGGTCAGTCGAGTTTGTCGAGTGCGCTGAAAAATTCGAGTGGCGGGCCCGCGATCCGCAGTGGTTCGGGAGCGAGGTCGATGGTGACCTCGGCGGGCGGCGTGATCGTCTCGCGGGTCCGGCCGTCGCCCACGACGACAGCCTCGGGCGCGTTCGTCACTCGGACGACGACCTCGTCGGCGTCGACGACCAGCGGGGGCATCGTCTCGGTCCCGCACATCGCGGTGACGACGAGCGCATCGACGTCGGGATGGACCAGCGGGCCGCCCTCGCTCAGGTTGTACGCGGTCGAGCCGGTCGGGGTGGCGACGAGCACGCCGTCGGCGTGGCCCTCGAGATACGACGCACCGTCGATCTCGACCGCGACGTCGGCCCCCCCGCCAGGCCCGCGCCGGCCCTGGACCACGACTTCGTTGAGCGCGGGCGGGAGCGTTCGGCCGTCGGTGGTCGCACGGAGCCGCGGCACGGTGCGTGTGCGGGGCTGACCGTCGGTCTCGATGCGCTCGACCTCGCGTTCGACCGTCGCCACCGCTTCCTCGGGTGGGGTGGCGTTCAGGAAGCCGACCTCGCCGAGGTTCACCCCCATCACGGGGGCCTCGTCAGCGCCGCGCGCGGCGAAGAGGAGGGTGCCGTCGCCGCCGATCGAGACCACGAGGTCACACTCGCTCATTCGATCGACCGGGTGGCCAGCGTGACCGAGCGCGTCGGCGGTCGCCTCGTCGAGTCGGACTTCGACGCCATCCTTGCGGAGGCGCTCGCGGACGTCGCTGGCGAGCGAGGCTGCGCGTTCGTTGCCTCGCCGCGCGACGATCCCGACTCTCATCGTTCGGTACTAACGCCCACCAGACAAAAGCCGCATGGTCCGCCGTGCCGTGCGGCGGTTGCGGGGCGGGTGCGGGGCGGTTGCGGGGCGGGTGCGGCTGTGGCGGCGGTTGCAGAGCGGTGCGGGCCTGGCGGATGAAGGGCGAGCGTCGGGCGGTGCGAACGGAGTGAGCACCGTCGAACGCGCGAACGGGGAGGAACGACCCGTGAGCGAGTGAAACGAGCGAGGGCTTCAGCGGTTTGCGGCTGCGGGGGCTGCCCTCGGTGGATCGAGGGCGAGCGCCGAAGGCGCGAGGGCTCGGGCGGTGCTGTGCGGTCGCGGAGCAGTGCGGAGAAGGCTAGTTGTTGTACCGCGAGCGACCGGAGGGAGCGAGCGGGTGTTTTTCATGTCCTCGTGAGCAGCGTGGGACCGAAGGTCCCACGGGCCGTTCGCGCGGCTTCGCCGCGCGAAGACGAAGCGAACGAGGGCTCGGAGCGGCTTCACCGGACGACAGTCACCGGCACCGGCGAGCGCCGGACGGTGGTTTCGGCGACGCTGCCGAGCAGGATGCGCGAGACACCCTCGCGGCCGTGGCTGCCCATCACGATGGCGTCGATCGGGTGCTCGTCGGCGAACTCCACGATCGCCCGAGAGGGGCGACCGACCACGATCTCGCTGTCGAACGCATGACCATCGAGACGATCGGCGGCGACGTCGAACAGCTCCTCGGCGCGACGTTCGGCGGTCTCGTACCACTCCTCGGCGTAGCCGACGTCGCCGACCTGGCCACCTGCGCCCGCTCCGACAGGGTTGATGACGTACAGCAGCGTGAGGTGTGCGTCCGGGTGTTCCGTGACGGCGTGCTCCAGTGCATCCCACGCTCCGTCCGAGCCGTCGATCGGCACCAACACGCGTTTCGCCATGTGGAGTAGTAGCATAGCATCCGAGTTAAATCCACGGCTTGTTGTCTCCGAGGGGATCGGCCACCGCCCCATCGACCGCCCGCCGGCGAACACCGAGGTTTTGGCCGCTCGGTACCGAGAATGGGTATGCTTCTGATCTGCGGACGGGCCGGCGGAACCGATCTGACCGGGACGCTCTACGAGCGCGGTGAGGACGCTCCCTCCTTCAGCGGTGCGCCCGACGAGGACGCGCCCTACGTCTGGGTCTGTGACTCCTTCTACGAGGTCGAGAGCGGCGGCCAGCGCCAGATGGTTGGCGGCGAAACGGTGAACGTCGCCTTCGAATCGCCGGTGGCCCACGGGTTCGAGACCCGCGAGCGCGCGGTCGACGGCGCACACGAGCATCTCCGGACCCAGTTCGCCCGGATCGGTGTCGCCGAGGCCGACGTCGAGATCGAAGTCGTCGAGCGCGACCCCGACACCCACGACGAACCGATCCTCTGACTCCGGCGGTAGCGACACGGCTGTACTCCCGCCACGACCACGGTTCGGCCACGCCCGGCGCTCGAAAGCCGGGCGACTATCGGGCTTCGGGTGCTGTCGATCGTATGGTCAAAACCAGTACGCTGGTGATCGCGATCGGTGTCGTGATGCTGTTCCTCCCCGAGCCGATCACGTCGGTTCTCGGGCTCGTCGTGATCGCGATCGGCGTCGGCCTCCGACTGTTCGGCTGACTCGGTGTCGACATCACCAGTCCGCCCACCGTGTGGGCCCGAGTGCGAAGGTAATTAGCCACCCACGACGAGAGTGACGCGTATGCGAGCGGCGCTCGTCGTGCTCGACGGCTGGGGGATCGGCGACCACGATCGGCTCGACGCGATCCGAGCGGCCGACACGCCAACGATGGATCGCCTCGCCGACGAGGGAGCGACAGGCACTCTCGACACCTCGGGGCGGTCGGTCGGCCTCCCCGACGGCCAGATGGGCAACAGCGAGGTCGGCCACCTCACCATCGGCGCAGGGCGAGTGATCGATCAGCAGTACACCCGGATCACGCGGGCGGTCGAGGCGGGCGAGCTCCCGACGAACGACGCCATCGAGTCGGCGTTCGCCCACGCCGAGACGAACGGCGGCCGAGTCCATTTCATGGGTCTGGTGAGCGACGGCGGCGTGCACTCCGACCAGCGCCACCTCCACGCGCTGATCGAGGCTGCCGCCGACCGCGGCGTCGACGCGGTCACCCACGCGTTCACCGACGGCCGGGACACACCCCCCAAGAGCGGCGCGGGCTACCTCGCGGACCTCGAAGCCACGATCGACGAGCACGGCACCGGCGACGTGGCGACCGTCACTGGTCGGTACTACGCGATGGACAGGGACAAAAACTGGGAGCGTACTCGCCGGGCCTACGACGCGATCGTGGAACGCGACGCCGACCACACGGCCGGAACGGCGGTCGCGGCGGTCGAAGATTCGTACGACCGCGGCGAGACCGACGAGTTCGTCGAGCCGACGACGATCGAGGGCGAGGCGCAAAGCGCCTCTCGAACGACCTCGGAGAGCGAACGGCGGAGCCGTGAGCAGGGCGGACCGGCGCTCGGCGACGGCGACTCGGTCGTGTTCTTCAATTTTCGGGCCGACCGCGCGCGCCAGCTCGTCCGGATGCTGACTGACACTCGTCCCGAGTGGGGGTCCGCTCTCGACCAGCCCGCGATCGAACTGGTGACGATGACCGAGTACGACGAGACCTTCGATTTTCTTGTGGCGTTCGAGCCTCACGAGCCCACGGACAGCCTCGGCGAGACCCTCGCCGCCAACGGGTTGACACAGCTCCGGATCGCGGAATCCGAGAAGTATCCTCACGTCACCTACTTCCTCAATGGGGGACGCGAGGTGGAGTTCGACGGCGAAATCCGAGAGATCGTCGACAGCCCGGACGTGCCGACCTACGACCACCAGCCGGCAATGAGCGCCGAAGCGGTGACCGACACGGCCATCGGAGTGATCGAGACGGACGATCCCGACGTGATGGTTCTCAACTACGCGAACCCCGACATGGTCGGTCACACCGGCGACTTCGACGCGGCGGTTGCCGCGTGCGAGGCCGTCGACACCCAGCTAGAACGCCTTGTCGCGACCTGCCGCGAGGCGGGTGCTCACGTCCTCGTGACCGCAGATCACGGCAACGCCGACGACATGGGCACGCCAGGCGACCCCGACACGGCGCACACGCTGAACCCCGTGCCGCTGGTTTACCTCACGCCCGACGACGCATCGTCGGAAGACCGACGTGTGCGCCCCGACGGGAAACTCTCCGACATCGCGCCGACGCTCCTCTCGCTGCTTGGCATCGAGGTACCCCAGGTGATGACCGGCGAGACGCTGATCGTGGATGAATAGGCCGCGCGGCTCGGGGTTCATCCCCCGTCTCGTCGGCGCGCACGTCGCGCTCTCCACCGGCGAGATCAGTTCTTGTAGTCCTCGATCATCCCGCCTTGGAGCACGACTTCGACCTGGCGCGGGCTCAGCGTGTGTTCGGCCGTGAACGTGGTGTCCCGCGTAGCGTTGCGCACGGTGACGTCGGAGCCGTTCTGTAGCTCCTCGCGGACGCTGGGGAGTTCGAGGGTGTCGCCCTGCTCGATGGCGTCGTAGTCGTCACGGTCGACGAACTCCAGGGGAACGATCCCGAAGTTCACGAGGTTCTGCCAGTGAATGCGGGCGTAGCTCACGGCTAGCGCGGCCCGCATTCCGAGGTGGTAGGGCGCGAGGGCGGCGTGCTCGCGCGAACTCCCCTGGCCGTAGTTCGACCCGCCGACGGCCAGCCACGGCGCGCCCTGGGCTTCGGCGCGCTGGTAGAACCCCTGCTCCACCTGATCGAACACCCACTCGCTGATCTTCGGGATGTTTGATCGGTAGGGAAGCACATCCGATCCGGCGGGCATGATCTCGTCGGTCGAGATGTCGTCGCCGACTTTCATCAACACCGGGCCAGCGAGCGAGTCGGGAACCGCCTCGAATGTAGGCAGCGATTTGACGTTCGGCCCCTTTTCGAGGTCGCCACCGGGCTGTTCGGGCGGCGGGCTCAGCGACGCCTCGTCCACGATGACCGCCTCGGGTTCGGACCACTCGGGGTAGGTCATGTCGTGGGTGTCTTCGAGCGTGCGCGGGTCCGTGATTTCACCACTGAGAGCGCTCGCGGTCGCGGTCTCCGGGCTACAGAGGAACACGCTGTCCTCGCGGGTGCCGGTGCGCCCGGGGAAGTTCCGGGGGACGGTTCGCAGGCTGTTTCTGCCGGTGGCGGGGGCCTGACCCATCCCGATGCAGCCGTTGCAGCCGGCCTGGTGGACACGCGCGCCGCTGGCGTACAGATCTCCCAAATATCTCATCTCGGTCAGGTTCTGGAGCAGCTGCCGGGAAGTGGGGTTCACGTCGAAGCTCACCGCGGGCGGGACGCGCTCGCCCGCGACCATCATCGCCGGCACCGCGAAATCCCGAAGACCGGGGTTCGCACTGGAGCCGATGTAGGCCTGGTAGAGATCGTCGCCAGCCACCTCGGTCACCGGGACGACGTTGCCTGGACTAGAGGGTTTGGCGATCAGCGGCTCGATCTCGTCGAGTGCGATGGTCTCGGTGACGTGGTACTCGGCGTCGTCGTCGGCGTGCAGTTCACGGAACTCGTCCTCTCGACCCTGCTGGGCGAGGAACTGCTTCACGGCGTCGTCGGCGGGGAACACAGTCGAAGTGGCTCCGAGTTCGGTTCCCATGTTGGCGATCACGTGCCGGTCCATCGCGGTCAGGGTCTCTAGTCCGGGTCCGTGATACTCGATCACGCGGCCGACGCCGCCGTCGACGTCGTGGCGACGCAGCATCTCGAGGATCACGTCCTTCGCGCTGCACCAGTCGGGGAGTTCGCCAGTCAGTTCGATGCCCCACACCTCGGGCATCGCCACGTGGTAGGGTTCGCCGGCCATCGCCATCGCGATGTCCAGCCCTCCGGAGCCGATCGCCAGCATTCCCATCGCGCCCGCGGCCGGCGTGTGCGAGTCCGAGCCGAGCAGCGTCTTTCCAGGTACTCCAAATCGCTGCTGGTGGACGGGATGGGAGACGCCGTTGCCGGCGGCGGAGTACCAGACGCCCCACTTCTCGCAGGCGCTTTCGAGGAAGAGATGGTCGTCGGGGTTCTTGTTGTCCTCCTGGATCAGGTTGTGATCCACGTACTGGGCCGAGAGTTCGGTCTCGGTCCGCTCGACGTCCATGGCTTCGAGCTCGAGCATCACCACCGTGCCGGTGGCGTCCTGTGTCAGCGTCTGGTCGATCTCGAGGGCGATCTCCTCGCCTGGTTCCATCTCCCCTTCGACGAGGTGGTCGTCGATGAGTTGCTCCGCGACGGTTCCGGACATGGGCTGGAACCACGTGGGGAACGGCCTTTGCTCTTGCGCTGACATCCCTCGCGCCGGGAAACCGTATTACCGCCGACGGCCGTAGCGCGGGCAATGGCTCTCGACGGCTACTTCGAGGGGTTCACGAGGCGCGACTGGCAGACGATCGACGAGGGGCAAGTCGAAATCGCCGTGATCGGTCTCGGTGGGTTCGCCCGCGAGCGCGCCCTGCCTGCGATCCGCGACGCGGAGTTCTGCGAGGTCACCGTCCTCGTGAGTGGGTCGCCCGAGAAGGCTGCGGACCTCGCCACGTCGTTCGGCGTCGAGCGGGTGCTTGACTACGAGGCGTTCCGCGACGGAGAGGCCAGCGACGCGTACGACGCGGTCTACGTCGCGACTCCGCCGGCGTTCCACGAGGAGTACGCGACGACCGCCGCCGACCGCGGCAAACACGTCCTCTGTGAGAAGCCCCTCGCCGTGGATCACGCGGCGGCCGAGCGCATCGTCGCGGCCTGTGCAGACGCCGGCGTGGTGTGTATGACAGCCTACCGGCTCCGAACCGAACCCGCGGTCAGGCGGATGCGCGAACTGATCGCCGACGGCGCGATCGGCGATCCAGTCCAGGTCCACGGCGGGTTCTCCGCACGGCTGCTCGACGACATGAGCGCCGACACGTGGCGGCTCGATCCCGACGTTGCGGGCGGCGGCGCGCTGATGGATCTGGGAGTGTACCCGCTCAACACCACCCGCTTCCTGCTCGATGCCGATCCCACGTCGGTGGTGGCCGAGACTCACTCCGGGGAAGCACCGTTCGACCGCGTGGACGAGCATGTCGCCCTCCAACTCACCTTCCCAGGTGGCGTGACTGCCTCGTGTACGGCGAGTTTCGACGCCCACCCCGACAGCCGTCTCCAGGTGCTCGGCACCGACGGCCAAGTGCTCATCACCGACCCTTTCGGCGGCGACGTCTCCCAGGAGATCGTGGTCGAGCGCGGCGACACTCACACCCGCTACGCCGGCCCGTCGGTCGACGAGGTCCGCGAGGAGTTCGATTACTTCGCGCACTGCGTGCTCACCGGCGAGGACTGTGAGACCGACGGCGAGGACGGACTCACCGATCTCCGCATCATCGAAGCGGCCTACGAATCCGCTGAGATCGGCGAGCGCGTCGAACTGTAACTGTCGAATCAGTCGCCGAGAAACGTGACTGAACGCCCTCACCCCGTCCGGAAGGAGTAATCGAATGCCGGGGCCGAATGGGTGAGCGAGCCCAACGAGATCACGTCGACGCCGGTGGCGGCGTATTCGGGAACGGTGTCGAGCGTGATCCCGCCGCTCGCCTCCGCGAGCACGCCCGCAGGCAGCGCCTCGACGCCCTCCGAAACCGCCGCGGGCGCGAGGTTGTCGAACAGCACGATGTCCGCACCCGCTTCGGCGGCCCGCCGGCCCTCGGCGGGGCGCTCGACTTCGACTTCGATCTTCGTGGCGAAGGAGGCACGCTCCCGGAAGTGCGAAACGGCGTCTTCGAGCCCCATCTCCGCGACGTGGTTGTCCTTCACCATCACCATATGCGAGAGATCGAGCCGGTGGGTGTCGCCGCCGCCAGCGACGATCGCGCGCTTTTCGACGCCGCGGAGACCGGGCGTGGTCTTGCGCGTCCCCGCGATCCGCACCCCGTCGCTCACCTCGCGGGCGGCGTCGACGGCCTCCCGGGTTCGAGTGGCGACCCCGGAGGCGTGGCCCGCGACGTTGACCGCAACGCGCTCGCCACGGAGAACTTCGCGCGCCGCACCGTCGGCGGTCAGAACCGTGTCGCCCGACTCGATCCGATCGCCCGGATCGGCGTGCGTCTCGACCCCGACCCCGAGATGGTCGAAGACCGCGACGGCGGCCTCCAGTCCGGCCGCGACGCCCGACTCCTTCGCGACCAGTCGTCCCGTCGTCTCGCCCGGCACCTCGTTGGTCACGTCGTGGTGGCCGAGGTCCTCGTGAAGCCACCGCTCGACCTGGCTACGGGCGACCGGCATGGACCTCGTTCTCTTCGCTGGCGTCGGTCGTATCGGCGCTCTCGTCGACGAGATGATGACAGCCGCGCGACTCGGCGTTCTCGCTCGCGGCCCGAACGATCAGGAGTGCCGTGACGGTCGCAGCCCGGAGCTCGTAGAGTTCGCGCGAGGTGCGTGTCCGGACGTAGGCGTCGACCTCGCCCTTCAGCCGCCGGACCGCCGCGCTCGCGCGCCGGAGGCCGTCGGGGGTGCGGGCGAGGCCGACGTACTCGTCCATCGTCCGCCGGAGTCGGCCGAACTTCTCTTCAGCGAATGCCTCGGGGAGCGCGGGGTCGCTGTCGCGGAGGTCGGGAGCCTCGACCACCACTGGGGACGCATCGTCCGCGGCGGCGGCCTGGCCCGCGCGTAGGCCCCACACCAACCCTTCGAGCAGACTCGTCGAGGCGAGCCGGTTCGCGCCATGAACTCCGGTTCGGGAGCACTCCCCGACCGCGAACAGCCGATCGAGGCTCGTCCGCCCGTGAGAATCGACGTCGATTCCGCCGCATACGAAGTGCTCGGCGGGCGACACCGGAATCCCTGTCTCAACGTCGACGCCGCGCTCGTCGCACTTCGCGGCGAGGTCCGGGAACTCCTCTTCGAAGTCGAGCGGCGAGACGTCGAGCACGACATCGCCGGTCCGGTCGCGCTCGCTCGCCACGGCGCGCGCGACCACGTCCCGCGGCGCGAGTTCGGCGTCAGGGTGGTAGTCAGGCATGAATCGTTCTTCCTCGTCGTTCCGGAGCAGTGCGCCCTCCCCACGGACGGCTTCGCTCAGCAGGAACGGTTCGTCTCCCGCATACGCCGTCGGATGGAACTGGACGTACTCCATGTCGGATACATCTACGCCGGCGAGCGCCGCCATCGCGATCCCATCGCCGGTCGCGCCCTCGGGGTTGGTCGAACGGTCGTAGAGTGCGCCGATCCCGCCCGTGGCGAGCACGGTCGCGCCGGCATAGATCGGTTCGACGGTCGAATCGGACTCGACCATCGCGCCGTGGACCCGGCCCTCGCGGGTGAGGAGTTCGAGCGCCGCGGTGTCCTCGCGGATCGCCACGTTCGGATGGTCGTCGAGATGCGAGAGGAACGGGCCGAGGACGTGGCGGCCGGTGCTCGCGTTCACGTGGAGAATTCGGCGCTCGCCGTGGGCGGCCTCGCGGCCGTATGCGAACCCGGCGTCGTCCTCGTCGGTGTCGAACGGCACGTCGAGCGTCTCCACGAGCACGTCCTCGACGGCGTCGTTCGCGTTCTCCACGAGGACGTCGACCGCCTCGGGGTCGGCCGCGCCGTCGCTCGCCGTGAGGATGTCCTGCTTGAACTCTTCGGGGTGCTCGCGCGAGACCGCGATGCCGCCCTGGGCCCACCAGCTCGTCGCGTCCGCCGGGCGCTCGGCCTTCGTCACGAGCAACACGTCTTGGCCTGCGCGTGCGGCCGCGAGCGCCGCCGCACAGCCCGCGACGCCGCTGCCGATTACCAGCGTTTCGGCGGTCGTCGCGTTCGTGTCGTCGGTTTCGTCCGTCTCGCTCGCAGCCTCGCTGCCGTCCGCTTCGGTGCCAGGCACGGTCAGATCTCCAGCATTCGGTCGAGCGCCACGCCGGCGAGTTCCTTTTCGTCGGGCGCGACTTCGATCACGTTTCGCTCGCGGCCCTCGACCAGCTCTTCGAGCACCCACGTCAGGTAGTTCGGGTCGATCTGGCGCATCGCGTTGCAGTCCATGCACGCGTCGCCGCAGAGGGGAAGGACCTCGATCTCGGGATGCCACCGCGCGAGGTGGTTCGCGAGGTGGATTTCGGTCCCGATCGCCCACGTCTCACCGGGATCGGCCTCGGCCACCGTATCGGTGATCGTACTGGTCGAGCCCACCACGTCCGCAGCCTCGACGACCTCGCGGCGGCACTCGGGATGGACGACCACGTTCGCGTCGGGGTGGTCCTCCCGAATCTCCTCGACGTGACTCTCGCGGAAGCGCTCGTGGACCTGGCAGTACCCCTCCCAGAGCACGATGTCGGCCGCCGCGACCTCGCTCGCGTCCTTGCCCTCGGGGTCCCACGGGTCCCACACAGCAGTATCGTCTTCCATCCCCAACCGGTGAGCGGTGTTCTCTCCGAGGTGTTTGTCGGGGAGAAAGAGCACCTTGTCGCCGCGCTCGAAGGCGTACTCGAAGGCCCTGTGGGCGTTCGAAGACGTGCAGACGAGCCCGCCCTGCTCGGCACAAAAGGCCTTCAGGTCGGCGTAGGAGTTCATGTACGTCACCGGGATGATGTTCTCGTCGGGTGCAGCGTCGGTGATCTCCGCCCACGCGGCGTCGACCTGGAGGGCTTCTGCCATCCCCGCCATCGGGCAAGAGGCCTCCATCGAGGGGAGGATGACTGTTTGAGAGTCGTCGGTGATGATGTCCGCGGATTCGGCCATGAACGTCACGCCGCAGAACACGACGTGATCGGCGTCGGCCTCGGCGGCGCGCTTCGAGAGGGCGTACGAATCGCCGATGAAGTCGGCGTGCTCGACGATCTCCTCGCGCTGGTAGTTGTGCCCGAGCACGAGGACGTCGTCGCCGAGTTCGTCGAGCGCCCGCCCGATGCGCTCCGTACGCTCGGATTCGGACAGTTCCCGGTATCGTGGTGGGAGATGTTCCAGATTGTCGTATTTGAACAGGCTGAGGTCGGTTTCGAGGTCCGTTGTTTCCAGTTCTGGCATGTGTTTCGAGACTCCGGTAGCACTAGCCCACGGTGGCCATTATTGAAAATATTTTCTCTTCAAAACGTATCTGCCGGGACCACAAGCTATCGATTTCGACAACAGGAGGATCCGATCGCCGCGAACCGGGCTCAGCGCGCGTCGTAGACGATCTCGCCGTCGATGATCGTTGCCGCGACATCGATGGCCGCGATGTCGTCTGGCTGGTCCCACGGCGAGCGGTCGAGCGCGACGAGATCGCCACGCTTGCCTGGTTCGATCGTTCCCAGCCGATCCTCGTCGAAGCCGGCGTACGCCGCGCCGCGGGTGTACGCCCGGAGCGCCTCGGTCACGGGGAGTCGCTGGACGTCGGCGGGCGCGTTCACGGAGTGGTGGACGCCAAGCAGCGGGTCGAGCGGCATGCAGTCGCTGCCGAAGGCGAGTCGAACTCCGGCGTCGCGGAGTTCTCGAAGTGGGTTCGAGCGTCGCCGGCGCTCGGAACCGATCCGGGCGTCGTAGAGCCCTCCCTCATCCGCCCACTTCAGGAAGTTCGGCTGGACCGACGCCACCACGTCGAGATCGGCGAAGCGGTCGATGGCCCCATCGAAGGGAAGTTCGGCGTGCTCGATCCGGTGACGTGCGCCGCCGGGATCGTCGGTCGCCGCGTAGGCCGCGAGGACCTCGTCGACCGCCCTGTCGCCGATGGCGTGGGCCGTCACCTGGAAGCCGGCGCCGTCGGCACGTTCGACGATCTCACGGAGTTCGGCGGGCGGAACGACCCACTGACCAGTGGCCCCGCCGTCAGCGGTTTCGGTCTCAGTGTCGGCGTACGGCTCGGTCAGTTTCGCGGTCCGTGCGCCGATGCTCCCGTCGGTGAAGGTCTTGATCGCGCCCGTCCGCACGAACTCGCTGCCGTGGTTGGTCGCGAGGCCGGTTTCGATCGCGGCGTCGAGGTGATCGCTCCAGTAGTTGATTCGGACTCGGAGCGCGAGCTCCCCTGCGGAATCGAGGTCGCGGTAGACCCGCGGTGCGTGGGAGTGCCGGATCATGTCGTGGACGCCGGTGACGCCGCGTTCGTTGGCGTGTTCCTGGGCGGCAAGGAGGAGGTCGCGGGTCTCGTTGCGGTCGGGCGCGATCGCTTCTCGAACGGGGCCGAGCGCATCCTCGACGAGCACGCCCGTGGGATCGCCGTTCTCGGTTCGGACATCGCCCTCGGGAAGCCGGTCGCCGAGGCGATCGAGGGCGACGCCGTTCACGCCCCCGGTGTGCATGTCCTCGCGGAACGCGACCACCGGTCGCGTCTCGCTCACCCGATCGAGGTCTTCCCGGTCGAGATAGCGCGACTCCTCCCACGCGCTCTCGTCGTAGCCGAAGCCCAGAACCCACTCGCGGTCGGTCTCACCGTCGTCGAGTTCGTCGGCGCGCTCTGCGAGCAGCGAGACCGCTTCGTCGGGCGAGGTGGCGTCGGCGAGGTCGGCGTGGACGAGGCGCTTGCCGAGCTCCTCCATATGCGTGTGGGCGTCGATGAATCCCGGGAGGAGCACGCGGCCGTCGAGGTCGATCGTGTGGGTGTCGACGCCCGCGAGGAAGTCGATCTCGTACGTCGACCCCACCCGGATGATCTCGCCGTCGCGGACGGCGACCGCCTCGGCGGTCTCGTCGGGATCGGTCAGCGTGTGGACCGCGGCGTTCGTAAGCACCAGATCCGCAGCGTCGGTCATGGCGTTGGAACGATCGGGTGGGCAATAAGGATACAGCCAGCGAAGCGGGCGTGTAGGATGGGTGATGAGCCAATGCCGAGTACGATGGTACTGATGTCGCTGCTGCGGTAGTTGTGGTTGGCGCGCGGGAGCGCGCCAAAGCGCGCGACTCGTGCGAGGGATGACCGAGGGAGCGCAACGACCGAGGGAGTCGGTTGGGGAGGCTCGTGGCTTGTGGTTCTCATTTGTGTCGGCATCGTAGCGGTCTCGACGACGGTGATAGTCACCGGACATCCTCATGACACGAAGCAGTCCTAGCCAGCAAGCACACCAGAGAGGGTAACGCTTAGGCGGCGGCCACCCGCTGTCGAGGTATGAGCGACGCTGCCGACCTCGCCGAGCGCGTTCGATCGGGCGACCTCGCGCTCCACGACCTCGACGATCACGCCGATCCCGCAACCGCGACCGAAGCCCGACGTCGGGTCGTCGCGCGCGCGACCGACACCGATCTCGACGGGGTGGGAGCAACTGCCCTCGATCCAACCGACGCCGTCGGAACGACCATCGAGAACATGATCGGCGCAGTCGAAATCCCGCTCGGCGTCGCCGGCCCTCTTCCTGTGGCGGGCGGCGCGGCCGACGACGAACACTACCTTCCGCTCGCGACAACCGAGGGCGCGCTGGTCGCCTCGGTCAACCGCGGCTGTTCGATCCTCCGCGCGGCCGAGGGCGCGAACGCCAGGGTCACGAAGCGCTCGATGACCCGCGCGCCAGTCTTTCGAGTGGCCGATGTGGTCGAGGCCGAGGCGGTCGTCTCGTGGGTGCGCGAGAACCGCGACGCACTCCGGAACGCCGCCGAGGAGACCACGAGCCACGGCGAACTCACGGACGTGACGCCCTACGTCGTGGGTGACTCGGTGTTCCTCCGCTTCGGTTACGACACCAAGGACGCGATGGGGATGAACATGGCGACCATCGCCACGCGAGCGGCCAGCGAGGTAGTCGAAGCCGAGACGTCCGCCGACCTCGTGGCGCTGTCGGGCAACCTCTGTACCGACAAGAAGCCCGCCGCGATCAACGCGGTCGAGGGTCGCGGTCGGAGCGTGGTGGCCGACGTGACGATCCCGAACGAGGTGGTGGAGGATCGACTCCACGCCACGCCCGACGCGATCGCCGAGGTCAACACCCGAAAGAACCTCATCGGGTCGGCGAAAGCCGGAAGTTTGGGATTCAACGCCCACGCCGCGAACGTGGTGGCGGGCGTCTTCCTCGCCACCGGCCAGGACGCCGCTCAGGTGGTCGAGGGAGCGAACGCGATCACGACCGTCGAAGCCAGGGGAGACGAACTCTACGCCAGCGTCTCGCTCGCGAGTCTCGAAGTCGGAACGGTGGGTGGCGGGACGAAACTGCCCACCCAGTCGGCAGCGCTCTCGCTGCTCGGCGTGGCTGGGGGTGGCGACCCGCCCGGCGCGAACGCCGACCGCCTCGCGGAAGTGATCGCCGCGGGCGCGCTCGCTGGCGAACTCTCCCTCCTCGGAGCGCTCGCCTCACGGAACCTGTCGAGCGCCCACGAAGAGCTTGGACGGTGAGGCCCGACCGGCGCTGCGACCGCCGCCACACGAGACCGGTGCCGACATAACCGGCGAGCCAGTAGGCGAGCCATGACCGAGATCGATCGCGTCCGTGCCGAGCCAGATCTCGTCGTGACGGCGCTCCAGCAGAAGTTCCTCGAACCCAACCCCGTCGGCGAGCCCGCGATCCGTGTCGCGCCCGACGGCGAGGCGGAGCTGTTCGTCCACGAGGACGGGTTCGAACAGCCCGCGGAGGGTGTCGATCTGCATCCCGAGCGCTTCGTCGGCGACGAACTCGATCTCCCCGATCCCGACGCCGATCTCGACGACGAGGCGATCGAGGCACTCGGCGAGCGGCTCGGCTCGGAGGTTCGACCGGCGCTGCGGAACGACGTCGATCTCAACGCCGACCGCGACGAGGCCGAACACATCGTCCCGGTCGAGTACGAATCCAACGACCCGTAGTTCAGCGTCACGATCCGGTTCGATCGGATCGACGAACGACGGACTCCTTCTATCGCATCTGCCCCACGAGAAACGCACAGCCGCCGGCGAGCACCGCAACGCCGACGACCAGCACGGTGCCGCTGGCGAGCGCGGTCGCACCGACCACGAGACCGAACCCGCCCGCGCCGATCGCGTGGGCGAGCCCGATCAACCGGCGACCGCGCCGGAGATACACCACCGCACCGAGCCCGAACCCGAGCGTGAGGACCGCCCCGGAGAGGACGAACGGCGGGGTCGGAGTCCCGAAGATCGGAATCGGTTCGACCACGGGTTCGAGGAGGAAGAGCAGGCCGGCGAGCCCGACCAGCGTGCCGACCACGAGCGGCGCGGGGTCGAGATCACGCTTGCCCGTCACAGGAGTCGGTACGCGCCGTCGTTCCGGCTCGCCTCGCCCTGTTGGACGAGTCGGTCGAGCGCGCGCTCGGTGAACGCGGTGGACACGTCACGCGCGGTCGCGTACGCGATGACAGCCTCCTCGGTCGGCTCATCGAGTTCGTCGACGGCGTTTCGGACCGTGTCGAGCCGGCTCGGGCTTCCCGCGGCCGCCCCGCTCGTCGCGCCCTCGCCCGCTTCGGAGACTGCCTCGGCGTCGAGGCCCGACTCCTGGAGGTACGTCGTCTCGTCCATCCGTTCGTTCTCGGCGCGCGTTTCGAGCGTTGCGAACGAATCGAGGTCGTCGGGCGCGTGGTCGCTGCGGTCGGCGAGCAGCGCGGTGCGGGCCTCGCGCGCGGCGTCGGCGGCGTCAGTCTCGGCAAATTTCGTGAGCTTCGGGTACTGATGGCGCGCGCCACACGAGGGACAGGACGTGGTCTCGGGACGGCCCTCGACCACCCACAGCGCGCTGCACTCGCTGCAGCCGACCACCGCATACATGCCCCTTTCTCCGGTCCGCGATCGGTTGAACCTTTAGGTACATCGGCCGTGTGATGTCCGCATGAAGACCGTTGCGACGGCCGATCGCGAGACCACCGAGGCGGTTGAGGGTGTTTCGGTCACAGTGCTCGCGAGCGGCGAGGCGATGAACGTCCAGGCGTTCACGATCGATTCTGGAGCCAGCGTCCCGGCGCACAGCCACCACCACGAACAGGCGGGCTACCTGTTCGCGGGCCACGCGACGTTCGTCCTTGACGACGAGGAACACGAAGTCGGCCCCGAAGGATCGTACGCCATCCCCGCCGACGAGGCGCACGCGGTCGAGAACCGTGGCGACGCGATCGTTCGCGGTGTCGAGTGCTTCAGCCCGCCCAGACCGCGCCCCAACTGGATGGACTGATCACGGGGGCGAACGATGGCGGCTGTCGGTGACGAGAGCTGTCGGACCCGATCAGCCACCGCCAAACGATCGACGGCGACTGACCGAGTCCGTTATGCGGTGTCCGACTCCTCGGCCTCGTCGAGCGCCGCGAGATCCCGCTCGTCGTTGTACTCGTTTGGTCCGCCCGCCTCGCCCGAGAGCTCGTCGTAGAGCGACTCGCGAACCTCCTCGGGCGTGTCGTACTCGTCGTCCAGCCGGTCGAACACGCTGCCCATCGATTCGGTCTCGTTCGGGAGGTCGAGCGGTTGGTCGGCGTACTCGGTGGCGAGTTCCTCGCTTCTGACGGGGTACTTCCGGTCGCGAACGTCGGTCTCGACTTCGTCGAGAATGTTCTCGACGTGTTCGGCGCGTTCGTGCTGGCGATCGCGAGGGTCCTCGGCTCGATCGTCGATCGGCATACGCCCCGTAAGACACGCGGACGAAAAAGTGTCCCACCGTCGTGTGCAATCCCGGTAGCAGCCGGCGCGCGGAAGCGTGCGGAGCACGCGACTCGCGCGAGGCTTGCACGAGCGAAATGAGTGCAGGCTCCTCAGAGTGGTTCGGAATACGCTTCGCGTCTTCCGTCATTGCAGGAATCGGTGATTTCCTGCAGGCAGTCAGATTCCGTCGGAATCTGACGACATCACGGGAGAGCTTTGCTCTCCCGAACGACTTCGCTTTGACGATGGATGAGCGAACGAGTGAAACAAGTGGGTAAGTCGGTTGGGGAGGGAGTGGCTGTCGCGGTGCGGTGCTAGACGGTAGTGCCAGTGATTGCACCGCGAACGAGGCCGAAGGCCGAGTGAGCGGGCCGAGGAACCTCCGAGCGGAGCGAGGGGGTGACGACGGCTTTTGGTCCAGATTTTGCCAGCGAGTGAGCGACCGTAGGGAGCGAACGAGCGCAGCAAAAGGTGGAAGTCCGCCCTCCCCGATTTGAACTCGTGAAAACGGTCCGACTCGCTTCGCTCGTCGGCTGCGACTTCCCTGCTCAAATCGGGTCGGTTGGACGTGCTTCCCGCTCGCCGTTGGCTCGCGGAGAAGTAGTCCGCCCTCCCCGATTTGAACGGGGGACAAGCCGATCTACAGTCGGCTGCTCTACCAGTCTGAGCTAAGGGCGGACATGCCGACTAATCCGACTGTCGGACTTAAGAATTGCCATCCCGCCCGCCGTCCGACACGCATCGGCGCACCGCTCGATGGCCGGGAAGATTCAAGTAGCCACGTATCGTGCGGTCGCACGACGGATGAGTAAAATCACGTTCCGCGCCGACGACGAGCTCATCGACGAGCTCGAGTCGCTCGACGCCTCGAAGAGCGAGGCGATGCGCGAGGCGCTCCGGGCCTACCTCGAGAGCGCGCGGGACGCGGACCCCGACAGCCTCGACGATCTCGTCAGACAGCGTGTCGACGCGATCGTCGACGAACGCCTCGATGGTGCGTTTACGCCGTCCCAGCCACAGGATATCAACGTAAACATCGCGCTCGACGGCGCATCCGACGCGTCTGACGCCTCCGTGGACGCGGACGGACCCGAACGTAAGACGGAGGCCGCCGAGGCCGAACCGGACGTGCAAACGGACTCCGACGCGCGTAAAACGTGCGCACAATGTGGCGAGGAAGTCGGTCCAGAGCACGTGTACTGCCCGAATTGCGGGGAGAAGGCGACACGACGGGTGTTCTGTGACTGCGGCGACGAGCTCCGCTCGGACTGGGGATTCTGCCCGAGCTGTGGCCGGCGAACCCCCGCTGCGAACGTGCTCGACGGTGCGTAAACGCTACTGAAGGCCTCGAAACGCTGTTTACGTGGCGATCCGGACGTTCGTCTTACGCTGGCCGGAAGTTTTATTACATCTGGGCTGATTGCATACGCCTGCGTAAGACGGCCGTCTTACACCAGCGCCGATCGATGTCGATGGCGTCTCCGTCGTGCGGTTTCGGCGTGTAAGATGCGCGGTCGCCAAAACGGAGGACCCACATATGGAGCGTGTGACACTACGGATCCCGAAACAGCAGATCGCGGAGGTCGAACAGATGGTCGAACACGGGGAGTACCCGAATCGTAGCGAGGCGATCCGGGCGGCGGTCAGGGAGATGGTCGCCGAGGAGGGTCGGGACGACTCCCCGACCAAGCGACCGTTCGCGAGGGCCTAACGATGCAGGACATCGTGGAATCGGCGCTCGAAAACGCGGAGAAAGAGCAACGTCAACGCGACGAGTCCGATCTCGACGAGTTCGGCGACCCCCGGATCGTGGTGGTCGGCTGTGGTGGTGCGGGCAACAACACCGTCAATCGGCTCCACAACATCGAGGTCGAGGGTGCCGAAACCATCGCGATCAACACCGACAAGCAGCATCTCCAGATGATCCGGGCCGACACCCGGGTGCTGGTCGGCAAATCGCTCACTCAGGGGCTCGGCGCGGGCGGCGACCCCGAGATGGGCGAGCGCGCGACCGAGATGGCCCAATCCACCATCCGCGAGGTGCTCTCCGGTGCGGACCTCGTGTTCGTCACCGCGGGGATGGGCGGCGGCACCGGTACCGGGGCCGCACCCGTGGTCTCGAAGATCGCGAGCGACGAGGGCGCGATCGTCGTCGGGATGGTCTCGACGCCGTTCAACGTCGAGCGCGCTCGTACTGTCAAGGCCGAGGAAGGGCTCGAAGAGCTCCGCAACGAGGCCGATTCGATCATCGTGCTCGACAACAACCGCCTGCTCGACTACGTGCCGAACCTCCCGGTCGGCAAGGCGTTCTCGGTGATGGACCAACTCATCGCGGAGACGGTGAAGGGGATCGCCGAGACGATCACCCAGCCCTCGCTGATCAACCTCGACTACGCCGACATGACCTCGATCATGAACCAGGGCGGCGTCGCGGTCATGCTGGTCGGCGAGACCCAGGACAAGAACAAAACCGAGGAAGTCGTGAAAGACGCGATGAGCCACCCGCTCCTCGACGTCGATTATCGCGGGGCGTCCGGCGGATTGGTCCACATCACCGGTGGCCCCGACCTCACCCTGAAGGAGGCGGAGGCGATCGCCGAGCGCATCACCGACCGGCTCGACCCCAGCGCGAACGTCATCTGGGGCTCGCGCATCCGCGAGGAGTACAAGGGCAAGGTCCGGGTGATGGCGATCATGACCGGTGTCCAGAGCGCTCAGGTCCTCGGTCCCGACGCCCAACAGCAGGCCGACCGGTCGCGTGAAGCGCTCGCGGCCGACTCGTTCGACACGAGCTACGCCGAGAGCGACGGCGGCCGCGACGTGTCGGACCACGATTCCCACGACGATCTCGACGTCATCCGCTGATCCGCGCTTCGGCCCTCCACCCACACGATCCGTTGCTGTCGAATACGATATATATACAAATTCTGTCTGTAACTGTCGGCTGTTCGGACGGCGATTTTGGCAGAAAAGATCACGACAATCGATCTGATACGATCAGCCGTGGCTCCGTGTAGTACACCAATGATTACGCTGCGTGAACGGCCTCGGTGAGCTGGCACGACCGACAGATTTCGCGCGTGGTGGTGCCGCCGCAGCGTTCGCACTCGCCGAGGTCCGGGCCGTCGCCGCGGTAGGCTTCGGCGGCGAGCTTGGCGAACTCCTCGTAGCCCGCCATGATCGAGTGACGAGTGCCGGGATGATTCTCTTCGAGATCGAACAACAACTGTTGAATCTCACCGCGGTAGGCCTCGCTGGAGTGGGGACACTCCGCCATGTGGACGGGGAGATCGGCGAGGTGAGCGTAGAGCGCGACCTCCTTTTCGGGGACGTCTCTGAGGGGTTTCGCCCGGGGAACGAACTCGGTAGTGTTGGTGCGTTCGGGGAAGGGACCGAGGCTCGCATCGAAGTGTTTCGCCATCTGGGCGACATCGCCTTCGAGGACGTTCATCATCGCGGTCTGGGCCTCGTCGTCGAGATTGTGGCCTGTCAGGAGCTTGTCGGCTCCGTAGGCGTCGGCGTACTCGGCGAGCAGCTCGCGCCGGAAGACCCCACAGTACGCGCAGGCGGCCATGTTCTCGGGATCCTTCTCGACCACGCGATCCATTTCGAGATCGAACTCGTCGGCGTAGGTGACGACCTCGTGGGGAATCCCGTGATCGTCGGCGAACGCACTCGCGGCGTCGAGGCTCTCGTCGCGGTAGCCCTCGATCCCCTCGTGGATCGTGAGCGCGACCAGCTCGATCCGGGGATCGTCGGCGAACGTTTCGGTGAGGATCGACCCGAGCACGACGCTGTCCTTCCCGCCCGAGAGACCGAGCAGCCACGTCTCGGGGTCCTGGGGGGTGGCGTCGTCGCCGATGAGGCCGTCCTCGCGGATTCGTCGGCGGACCCGCTTCTCGACCGACGCGCGGAGGTGGTGCTCGCAGAGATGCGCGCCCGAGTACGCCGCGTGCAGCACCGCCTCGCGGTCGCACTTGGTGCAGTCCATATCTCAACTGGGGTGGTACGGCGCTTGACGGTTTCGCCTCCACTTTTTTACAAGGACCCGTTCGCTCGCTCCGCTCGCTCAGGGTCCTTGTAAAAACCTGGACTAAAAACACCCGCTCACTCGGCACAGCCTCGTTCGCGGTACAGTCACTAGCCTTTTCCGCTACCGCACCGCGACGACCACCCCCTCCCCAACCGATTCGCTCCGCTCGCGATGCTCGCTTCGCTCATCCCTCGCGCGAGTCGTGCGCCTGCGGCGCACTCCCGCGCGCCAACCGCTACTACCCTGTCTCCGGCAGGCCAATACGGTCCGGAAACCGTTTTGCATCGTGGGCGGCTACCCTCTCCAATGACCGAGTTCGCCCGCGCCGAGGCCGTCGACCGGATCGAGCGCCTCGTCGAGACGGTTGCAACCGAGACGATGCCCGTCCCGATCCGCGAGATCTGGGTCTACGGCGATCTCGTGCTCGGGCTCGATCCCGTCGAGCGCCTCGACATCTACCTCACGAAGGACCTGCTCTTTCACGGTGACGGCGACCGCGAGGAGGAGTTCCGCGAATCACACGGTGTCGAGGGGATCGGCAAGACGGTGAGCGCCGAGTGGGCCGACGAGCACCCCGAGTTCATCCGCGCGAACCCGAACGGGTACGCCGCCCCCGAGAAGTGTCTCGCGGCCCACCTCGTCGGCGATGAGGAACCGATCCACCTCGAGATCTGCAACGCGAGCTTCGAGGACAACGTGACCCAGCGACTGAAGGGCGCGATGGCGCGCGAGAACTACGAACAGGTCCTCGACCCGCGGGGGGCGTGTCTCTGGATCGACGGCCAGCGCTCGACGGACGCCTTCGAAAAACTCCGCAACGGCGAGTTCGTCTTCCCCACCCTCGCCGAGGCGCTCTCGATGATCGGGGTGGACGACGGCGAGGCCGAGCAAGCTGCCGACGCGGTACGGGACTACCGCGAGCGTCAGGCGGGCGCGACCGTTCGCGGCGACGTGGTCTGACACCCCCGAACCACCGATCTCGATCGACCGCCGCGCGCCGACGGAAACGACTATTGCGACAGACGTGATCTATCGACCCTATGCACGATCGCACGATGACGCGACGACGGGTAGTAGCGCTCTCGGGAACTGCGACGGCGCTCGGCCTCGCGGGCTGTTCGGAGATCGGTCTCGGCGGCGGCGAAGAGGGTGACGGTGAGAGCGGAGAGGGTGGCGACGGTGGGGGCGGAGAAGGAGAGGAGGGCAATGGAGACGGCGAAGATGGAGAAGGAGGACAGGAAGGCGACGGCGGTGAGGGTGGGGGAGAGGGTGGCGAAAACGGCGGCGAGGGCGGAGAAGATGGGGAAGACGGTGGGGGTGGCGAAGACGGTGGAGGTGGCGGCGACGAAGACGGCTAACGGATGGCGACACCCAGCGGCTGACCTTACTCGGCGCGCAGTTCTCGAACCCGGTCGACGTTCCACGCGAAGCCACGGCCGTCCTCGGTCGGTGTTTCGAGGACGAACGGCACCTCGCCGAGCGCGTCGTGGTTGACGATCGCGCCCATTCCATCGTCACCGATCAATCCCTCGCCGATGTGGGCGTGTTCGTCCTTGTTGGTGCCACAGGCGTGTTTCGAGTCGTTGAGATGGATGCAGTGGAGGGTGTCGAGACCCACCACCTCGTCGAACTCCGTGAGCACGTCGTCGACTCCCTCGGGTGTCGAGAGGTCGTAGCCCGCGGCGAAGGCGTGGGCGGTGTCGAGACAGGTTCCGAAATCGGTGTCGGCGCGGTCGCGGACGCCCGCGAGATGGGCGAACTCGCCGCCCAACTTGGTCCCGCTACCGGCATCGCTCTCGATCAACAGGGTGACGTCCGCGGGGATATCGAGTTCGTCGACGGCGCTCGCGGCGTTGTCGAGACCTCCCTCGACCCCTGCGCCGGTGTGCGCGCCGAGATGGACGTTGACGTACTCGATCCCCAAGCGATGGGCGGCGTCGCACTCGGCCTGGAGGCTCCGGATCGACTTCTCGCGGAGGTCGTCTTTGGGTGTAGCGAGGTTGACGAGGTAGGAAGCGTGGATCACCCACGGCCCGAGGTCGGCACCCGACTCGCGGAACGCGGCGGCCTCGCTCTCGGCGATATCGGGACCGGCCCAAACCTGGGGCGAGGTCGTGAATATCTGTCCGCAGTTCCCGCCGACGTCGCGCTGGCGACCCACGGCGTTGTCGACGCCACCGGCGACCGAGACGTGTGCTCCAATGTGCATGGTCCCGCCTCGCCGCCGGCGGGCAAAGGGGCTTCGAAGCCGACGGCCGGCGTACGATACGCCGGCTACTCGGTCGGGTCCTCGCGGTCGGTTGCACCTCGCGCTGCGGTGGGGTCCTCACGATCGCGATTCCACGCCGCGGCGTCGTACTTCGCGCGGGCGCGCTCGCGGGCACGGTCGAGTTCGTCGTCGGTCCACTCGCCGACCTCGGCGTCGGCCCACGCAGCGAGTGATTCCTCGAACGCGTCGACGGCTGCCGCCCGATCCACATCGGTGTGCTCGCCGATCGTCGTCACCCGCTCGCGGAACCGCTCGGCGGTGACCGGCGGATCGTCGAACATCGCGAAGTGACGCTCGGAGCTATCGTCGAACATGACGGATCCATGTTGTATCACGCTGTCGCGTCGGCGGTACTGGGCGTTCCCGCTCACCTTTTGCTCGTCGACCACGACGTCGTGGGCCGGGTTGAGCGCGCGCAGGTAACACGCCGGCTCGAACAGCGCGGGACGCTCTTCGTCCGCGAACGACGCCGAAACCCCGAGTCGCTCGAACCCGGAAAAGAGTGGCTCACAGAGACGTTCGTACGTGTCCATCAGATCGCCAGGCAGCTCCTCGGCGGGCGCGACGATCGAATAGGAGATGTCGGCGTGAGTGTCGTGGTAGATCGCGCCGCCGCCGGTCGGCCGCCGAACCACGTCGATCCCCTCGCGTTCGCAGAACTCCCAATCCACCGTCGCGGGATCTTGGTGATATCCGAGCGAGAGCGTGGCGGGATCCCAGCGGTAGACCCGCAGCGTTCGCGGGCCGCCCTCGGCGGCGGTCTCGGCCGCGATCTCGTCGAGCGCCATGTTCATCGCACCTCGCCGCCGGTCCTCGCGGATCAACCGCCACTCTCGATCGGTGATGTCGGTCATACCGCCCGAACGCAGCGGCGGAACAAATCGATTTGGAGAGCGGAGCGAAGGTCGTTCGAGTTTTATATCGTATTATGTAATTTATGATGGGGTGGTCGCTCACGCGCGATGCTTTTGCCCGTCGCGGGGGTACGCGAAGATGATGGTTCGCAACGTCGCAAGCGAGATGGCGGCGCTCGAAGCCGAGGATTTCCACCTCCTTTCGGGCGTCGAGCAGGGGATGCGGTTCAGCGAGTGGGTCAACCGGGGAAAACTGCCGGAGTTCGCTAATCTCACCGCCGAGAACGTCGACTACCGCCTGGATCGGTGTGCGGACCGCGGGCTGCTCGAACGCCGAACGATACAGTACGAAGGCTACAAGCTCACCTTCGAGGGCTACGACGCGCTCGCGCTCCACACCTTCGCCGAGCGGGGCACCATCGAGGGCGTCGGCGCACCCCTCGGTGTCGGGAAGGAAAGCGACGTCTACGAAGTCCAGTCGTACACCCCGTTCGCGCTCAAGTTCCACCGTGAGGGATACACGAACTTCCGGGAGGTGATGCGCGAGCGCGAGTACACCGCCGACCGCGATCACGTCTCGTGGCTCTACACCGCGCGGAAGGCCGCCGAACGCGAGTACGACGCGCTCGAAACCCTCTATCCAGACGTCTCGGTGCCCCGGCCGATCGATCACAACCGCCACGCGATCGTGATGGAGAAGATCGACGGCGTCGAGCTGTCGAGAGCCGACCTCGACGACGATCAAGTGCTTGGCGTCTGCGATCTCGTGCTCCAAGAAGTCGCGCGTGCGTTCGACGCGGGCTACGTCCACGCCGACATGAGCGAGTACAACGTCTTCGTCGCCAGTGATGGGGTTTGCGTCTTCGACTGGCCTCAGGCGGTCTCGACCGATCACGAGAACGCCGTCGACCTCCTCGAACGCGATGTCGAGAACGTTCTCGGCTACTTCCATCGGAAGTATCCCCGACGGATGGCAGAAACGCCCGATAGCGACGCGATCGCCGACGCGATCACCGACGCGGAGTTCGAATCGATCGACGACGTGGCTCCGTAATAAACTCCATTTTGATATATTGAATCGGTCCGGTGATCCATCCGATCGAACGGTCGACCGAGTACGCTGCTCGTCGTCCTCACGACACTGATGCTCCGACGACGCCTCTGACAACGACAAAATAGTTACGTTAATTCACATCAGCGAACGGTTTTGTTCGAACCGGCCGAGCGAACGACCGTGCAACCGACCCTCCTCGTGGATCGGGTGGAACGATGAGGTTCGGGGGACGGCTCCCCTCACGGCTCGTTCTGAAGTATTACATCTACCAGGCCACGACGACGTTCGGCTTTTTCTGGCCGGTGTTCACGCTGTTCTTGCTCTCGCGGGGGCTCTCGTACACCGAAATCGGGCTGCTGTCGAGCCTCTCGGCCGGGGCGACCGTGGTCGGCGAGGTGCCGACTGGGTATGTCGGGGATCGACTCGGACGGCGCAACAGCCTCGTGATCGGGGCGGTTCTCCTCGCCGTCTCGCTGCTCGGGTTCGTCGTAGTGAACACCTTCTGGGGGTTCGCGGTGCTGTGGGTGCTCTGGGGACTCGGCGGCGCGTTCCAGTCGGGGAGTGCGGACGCGTGGCTCTACGACGCGCTCGAAACCCACCTCGACGAGGCCGAGTACACCCGAGTTCGCGGACGCGGCGGGTCAGTCAATCAGTGGGTAAGTGCGGCGACGATGCTGACTGCCGGCGGGCTGTACAGCATCGACCATCGGCTCCCGTTCCTCGCTGGCGCGCTCCTCGTGCTCTCGATCCCAGTGGTGCTCTCGTTTCCACGGATGGCGACCGATCCCGACGAGGACGACCTGACGGTGTTCGACGCGGTGCCGATCGTCCGCGAGCGACTGACTGCACCGCCGCTTCGATCCCTGGTCCTCTACGTGGCGCTGTTCTTCGCGATCATCCGCGCGGCCGACGAGTTCATCCAGCCGATCGCGACGCGGACTCTTTCACTCCCCGCGACCGGACTCGGACCGCTGTACGCAGGATTCACCGTGATCGCCGCGATCGCGAGCTACTTCGCTGGCGACATCGAAGACCGACTCTCTACCCGCGGGGCCGTGTTGGTCGTGCCGGTGGCGACCGCGATCCTGTTCGTGGTGCCCGCGTTCGTCCCGCTCGCCGCGTTCCCGCTGTTCTTCGGAATGAAGTCGAGCCAGGCGGTGCTCCGACCGATCGTGAGCGGCTACATCAACGACCACGTCGAATCGCTCGGCCGGGCGACGGTGCTCAGCGCCGCCTCGCTGGTGTACGCCGTGGTCCGCCTCCCGCTCCGACCAGTGGTGGGCTGGATCGCCGACCTCACGGCCCCGATCCCCGCGACCGCGCTGCTCGGCGGTGGTTTTCTCGCCAGCGCGGCCGTCATCTATCGCTGGGGGACACCAGCGAGCACCGACTCGTCGGCGGGACAAACCGCAGATTGAGGCGATCCCCTCTCCATCGTTGTCGTGCGTCTGTTCACTCGCCGTTCGGAGGGGATTCGTCGTCCGGCCGAGCAACGAGAACGGAGACCGAGGCGAGCCGGACGACGCGCTCGGCGGTGCTGCCGAGGACGAGTCCTTCGAGGCCGGTGCGGCCGTGGGTGGCCATCACGATCAGATCGGCGGCGTGGTCGTCGGCCGCCCCGATGATCTCCTCGTGGGCCGCGCCGTGGCGGACCTCGCCCGTGGCCGCGACATCGCGCCCTTCGGCCGTCGACACGAGGTCGTCGACGTAGCCCTCGCCGGTGCGCTCCATGTCGTCGCGGACGCCCTCGTCGTACTCGTGGACCGTCACCCCGCTGTCGGGGTCCTCGATGACGTGGACGATCTGAACGGCCGCGTCGTACGTCGACGCGAGGTCGAAGCCGCGTTCGGCCGCCTGGCGTGCGTGGTCGCTGCCGTCGGTCGGGATCAGGATCGTCTCGTACATGGGTCGAATACGCGTAGCGGTCACATATACTGCCGGTGGAACGAGTGTGACACCGGTTCCGGTACTTTGGGGGCGTTCGCGTGCGGTGCAGGCCGGATAGCCGGCCTGCGCCGATTCACCGATCAGAGGAAGAAGGAGACGACTGCGAGGATGATGAAGACGATGACGAGGATCCGCGCGATCTCCATCGAGATGCCGGCGATACCCTGCGCACCGACCACGTACGCGATCAGCGCGAGGACCAGAAACCCGATCGCGAGTTCGATGAACCCGCCGCTCTGTAGTACCGTCCCGGTGAGTGTTGCGAGCATTTCAGACTCTCCCTCCGACGTGCGGGGTTCGTGTGAGCGGCTCGGTACGGCTGGTCAGCGGCGGACGTGTCGGTTGCATCACGCCAGTGCAACCGTCTCCTTGAGGATTCAACTCGAGGCTTGCACCAGCCGGTTGTATAAAAACGACGTCCACGAACCGGACGAGGACCGCGGCGTTCCGAAGCGCTTAACAGCGCCACTGGCGGAGATCCAGTGACTCGCTGGGACGGGCACCGGCGGGCACCTGTGGCGATACTGCAGGTCGGAATGTGGCCAGCGTGGTCCGGTGGACCACGCGGCTGAACCATCAACGCCCGCAGCAACCATGGCACGAAGTTTCTACTCCCACATCGGCGACGCGTGGCACGACGCGGACAACGAGATGCACGAGGAGCTCCAGTGGCAGCGCCTTCAGGAGTGGCGCGACCAGGGCGCGATCGAGCGGATCGACCGTCCCACCCGTCTCGATCGGGCGCGCTCGCTCGGCTACAAGGCCAAACAGGGCATCGTTCTCGCCCGGATCGCGGTCCGGAAGGGCACGGCCCGAAAACAGCGCCACGACGCTGGCCGGCGGACGAAGCGCCAGGGCGTCAACAAGGTCACCCGCCGGAAGTCGATCCAGCGGATCGCGGAGGAGCGATCCAGCCGGAAGTTCACGAACCTTCGGGTACTCAACTCCTACCCGGTCGGCGAGGACGGGAGCCAGAAGTGGTTCGAGGCGATCCTCGTCGATCCCGAGCATCCCGCGATCGAGAACGACGACGACCTGAACTGGATCTGTGCCGACGACCAGCGCGGTCGAGCGTTCCGCGGGCTGACGAGCGCCGGCAAGCAGGGACGTGGCCTCGGCACGAAGGGGAAGGGCACGGAACACACCCGCCCGAGCGTTCACGGCGGCAAGGGTCGCGGGAAGTAAGCCCGACCACTCTTTACTCGCGAGGACGTATCACCCTCGATGAGTCACGACACCGCCGCAAGCGACGCCAGCACCGCCTCGGACGACGAGACGCTCACGATGTACGCCGACTACGTCTGCCCGTTCTGCTATCTCGGAGAGGCCTCGCTGGAGCAGTACCGCGAGGAGCGCGACGACCCCCTCGACGTCGCGTGGCACCCCTTCGACCTCCGGAGCCGCGAGCGTGGGCCGGACGGCGAGATCGATCCGGCGGCCGACAGCGGCAAGGACGACGAGTATTACGAGCAGGCCAGGGAGAACGTCCGGCGACTCCAGGAGGAGTACGACGTCGAGATGAGCCTCGAGATCGCCGAGGACGTCGATTCGAAGCACGCCCAGCAGGCCGCGCTGTTCGTTCGAGAGGAGTATCCCGACGCGTTCGCGGCGTTCCACGAGCGGGTGTTCGACGCGCTCTGGCAGGACGAGCGCGACATCGGCGATCCCGAGGTGCTGGCCGAGATCGCGGCCGACGTCGGACCGACCGATGGCGAGGGGACGGAGATCGACACTGACGCACTCCGGGCGGCGATCGACGATCCCGACCACGAGGCGGCGCTCGAAGAGCGGTTCCGGGAAGCCCAGCAGACGGGCGTCACGGGAGTTCCGACGTTCGCCTACGAGGGCCACGCCGCTCGCGGGGCCGTCCCGCCCGAGCATCTCCGGCGGCTCATCGAGGGCTGAGCCACGACACGATCGACGGGATCTGGGGAGTGAACCGCTGGCCCGCACGGGCGATCGTCCGGCCGGCCTCGCCGGGATGGTCCTGCCCGAGTCGATAGCCGATCTCGTCCTGGCGCTTCGGGGCGTCGAAGACCGCGGGCTCTTCGAAGTCGAACAGCTCACACGGCTCGGCAGCGACGTCCGCATCGGCGACGATCGCGTTCGTGGCGCGCCGTGCGGCCTCGTTCGCGCCCTCCATGCTGGCGAGATCCGTCGTCGTGCGGACGTAGTCGGCGGCGAGCACGAAGTTGTCGGCCGCCGTACGCGCGTCGGGGCGGTGGCGGAGCGAGCGCACGGTGTTGAGCAGCAGCGGTTCGTGGTTCGCCGCGACGGTCCCGTCCGAACCGAACTCGATCGCGGGGTCGAGAAACCAGTCCACGAGGTCGGTCTCGTCGAGGCTGCCGGTTTCGAGATGGTCGTCGAACTGGGCGAGGACTTCGGTCTTGATCTCCTCGGCAGTGCACTCGCGGGCCGGCTTGTCGGAGACGATTCCAGGGGCGTTCCAGTCGGAGATGCAGATCGAGAGGATTCCCTCCACTTGGCCGTCGCCGTAGTCGTCGGGATCGAACTCGCTCCAGAACTGGCGCTGGGAGATCGAGGTAAGCGACCACGGCGCGTCGAGATAGACCCCGTGGCCGTGGACGTCCGTCGCATCCTCGGCGAGATAGAACTGAATGCCGTTCATCCACGCGGTGTCGAGCCCGTCGAGCCGGGAGAGCGACGGTGCGGCCGTCACGAGATCGGGCGTCCGGAGATCGACTATCACCTCGACCGGGACCGCACCGACGTAGTAGTCCGCCTCGATCCGTTGGGTCTCGCCGTTGCGGCCGACCGTCGCGCCGGTCACCCGCTCGGTGTCGGTGTGGATCTCACGGACGGTGGTTTCGGGACGGAGCGAGACCCCGAGATCGTCGAGATACGTGACCCAGGGATCGATCCAGACTTCGCTCGACGGGCCGTTGAGCAGCGAGTCGGCATCGACAGTCGAATCGACCAGCCCCCGGAACAGTTGGAGGTAGACTCGACCGATGGTTCTCGTCGAACTCTTCTCGGGACGCATCGCCACCAGCGACTGGGTAATGCCGTAGCCGAGGAACTTCTGATACGCAGTAGACATGCTCTCGGCGTCGATGAACTCCCACCACGAGATTTTGTCGTACTCCTCGCGCCGGCGACGCTCGCACGAGGTCGCGAACTGGAGCAGCCGGCTCGCGAAGAACGCTCGTTCGCGCTCGGAGATCGCATCGCGCGCGAACAGGTTGCCGAGCATCCGTCGCCAGCCCGAAATCGACTCGGGAGTTTCGGTCGGGAACACCTCCGGTCGGCCGGCCTCGGCCATCAGCATCTGGGTCGTGGGCTCGAGGTTGTCGTAGACGCCGTCGGGATTGTTCCCGTAGGGAATCCGTTTCATCGAGTCGGTGAGGTGGCGGTAGAATCCGGGAAAGAACCGGAAGCCGTGTTCACCGGGTAGCGGTTTCCGATCGTCGGTCGCCGAGTCGGGAACCGGGATGGAACGGGCCTTGCCGCCGAAACGCTCACGCGTCTCGTACACCGTCACGTCGAAGCCGCGCTCGCCGAGTTCCTGGGCCGCGCTCAGCCCACCGACGCCCCCGCCGAGTATCGCAACGGTCGGTATCGTTGAACCCCCCATTGGTCGGTTGTTCCATAACGGGGTTCCGACCCGTAAAACGTTGCGTTGGCGGCTATCGCTACCGAAATCGTGGCTCACGATCGTCGAGCGCCAGCGCTAAGTATCACTCAGTGGTATCTCTGGTATGAGCGATCCTGGCGCGATCGACCACGAGTTCGTCGATAGATGTTGCCAGCCATATTCCGAGTGCGACCCGTTCCGGGGTCCGTTCGGGGTGGATGTGCGGGTGTTGGGGGACGAGGCATGACCCGCGAGCCGGTCCCTGTCTCGCGTCCGGTCGGGCTCACGATCGCGAGCAGCGATTCTGGGGGTGGGGCGGGGATCCAGGCCGATCTGAAGACGATGGAGGCCTGCGGCGTGTTCGGGACCAGCGTGATCGTCGCCACGACCGCTCAGAACACCCAGGGGGTCGAGTCGGTTCACGTCCTCCCGACCGACGAGATCGAGGCCCAGTACACGGCCATCACGACCGACTTCGATCTCGGCGGCGTCAAAACCGGCATGCTCGCCACCGCGGAAGTAGTCGAGACCGTGACTGGCTACGCTCGCGACCTCGACGCCCCGCTCGTCGTGGACCCGGTGATGGTGGCGGCGTCGGGCGACCGACTGCTCGAACCCGCTGGCGAGAACGCCTACGAGGCCCTGATCGAGGAGGCGGCGCTGGTGACACCGAACGCCGACGAGTGCGCGGTGCTCACCGGAATCGAACCTGAGGGCGAGGAGAGCGCGCGCGAGGCGGGCGAGGCGCTGATCGAGATGGGGGCCGAGGCGGCGCTCATCAAGGGTGGACACGTCCCTGGTGAGACGGCGACCGACGTGCTGGTGACGAGCGAGGGACGCGAGGTCTTCGAGCACCCACGAGTCGAGACCAAGGCGACCCACGGTTCGGGCTGTACGCTCGCGAGCGCGATCACCGCACGGCTCGCGGCGGGCGACGCGCTCGATGCGGCGGTCGAAGACGGACTGGCGCTCATGGAGCGCGCGATCCGATACCCACTCGACGTCGGCGAAGGGCCCGGTTCGGTCCACCACCACGCCGACCTCCGGGATCGTGCGGCGCGCGAACCGACCGCCGAGACCGTCGCAAGCGTGGTCGACGCTCTGGTCGAGCGCGACGTCAGCCCGCTCGTTCCGGAGGTCGGGATGAACGTCGTCGGCGCGACGCCCTATGCCGAAACGCCTGGCGAAACCGCCGCGGTCGAGGGGCGGATCACGCGGACGTTCTCGGGCGTGAATCCGAATCGTGGAGTCCGCTTCGGCGCGTCGAGCCACGTCGCCCGATTCCTGCTCGCCGCCCGCGAGTTCGATCCCGCCCTCCGGTTCGCCGTCAACTGCCGGTTCGATAGGGATGTCGAGGCAGCGCTCGACGGGCTCGACTGGTCGGTCGCCACGTACGATCGGAGCGAGGAACCCGAGCAAGTGAAAGATGCTGCGGAAGGCACGATGGGCTGGGGCGCACGCCAGGCGTTCGATCGGTCGGCGACGCCGGCCGCGGTGATCGACCGCGGCGAGGTGGGGAAAGAGGCGATCGTCAAACTCGTCGCGACGGACCGGGAATCGCTGACCGAGCGGGTGTTCTCGCTGCTCGACGCGCTCGAAACCGCCTGAGCGTCCCCTCGTCTCGTCATCAGACGCGCTGGGTGAGCACGAACAGCAACAGCGCCATCAACACCGATCCGAGGAGCGCTTCGACGCCGGCGATCGCCCGCGCACCCGCCCCGATCGGTTGTATGTCGCCGTAGCTGAGCGTGGAAAACGTGACGACACTGAAGTAGAGACCATTGTAGAACACGCGTACCAGCTGGCCCGGTGTCGCCGCGAGAACATCCGCGACTGGCTGTTCGAACCCATACGTTCCGGAGTCCGTGCGCAGCCCACCGGTCAGCGGATACAGGATTCCGGAACACCCCATTACCACGACCGAGCTCGTGACGACCCGTGTGGGGCTGGTTCCGTACCGCATCACCCACCGCGAACCTTCGAGTTTGAGCGCACGGAGGTACTCGCCGCCCGCCCACGCCGCCCGTCTCCGGGTGCTCTTCTCACCGAGATAACACGCCCGCGACCGCTGCGGGAGGGCGTCCTGTTCGAACAGCCGACGGAGTTCCCGGTAGGTCCAACTCGCCGCTTCGAGCGTTGCGACCCGCGTCTCGCGGTCTTCGGCGTCGTCGACGAGGCTCTCGTAGATCACCCGGTCGCCGAAGTCGGTCGCGCGGTCGAGGCGCACGTCGGTGAAGCTGGCGCGGTAGAGCTTCGTCCCGTCGAGACTCGCCTCCCGGAGGTCGATGTCGTCGAACGTCGCCCCTTCCACGTCGGCCCCGTCGAAGCACGCTCGGCGGGCGTCCACCCGATCGAACGTCGCCCGCCGACAGTCCGCGCCGGTGAGATCGGTGCCGCGGAGGGTCGCACCGGTGAAATCCGCTCCGACGAGGCTCCGCCCGCGCAACCACGACGCGCCCGTGAGGTCCGCCCCGCGGAGGTCAGCGCCGTCGAGGCGTTCACCCGGTTCGGGTCGGTGGGAATCGAGCGCCTCGCGCGTCTTGGGGCTGCCGTCGTGCCAGAAACAGCGATCGTCGTCGCCACGCACTGGCCGCCAGCAACGTGCCGTGCCCCGATTCGTGAGCAGTTCCACGTCCTCGACGTAGCCACATCGCGTCTTGGACATCGCTCGGATATGGCCCGAGAATCGTTATAGGCTTTTTAGCCGTGACGGGCGAGTCGCGACCGACGGCAGGCACTCATCGGATCGGAACGTGGCGAGTGAGGGCGTTTCGGGCGATCAGCACGGCGAACAGCCCCACGCCGCCCGCAGCGATCGCGAACACGGGGTTCGAGAGCGCGGCCGTCACGGCGCGGTCGAGCAGCGTCGTCGACCACTGGACCAGCAGTTGTGACGGCAGCACCGCCCGGCCGGTGACGACGAGCGCCGCGATGCCCGTCGCGAAGAGGCCACTCCCCACGGCGGAGTAGAGCGCGAACGTGCCGACGTGCATCCCCGCGACACCGGCGGGGATCGAGATCACCGAACGAACCACCGGCAGGAGGCGACCCCAGAACACCGACGACTCGCCGTACCGGCGAAACCAGCGCCGCGCGCGTGAGAGATCCGACTCGGAAACCCGAACGTACGCACCATAGCGATCGACGAGCGGCTGGTGGGCCGCATCGAAGACGTAGTACGCGAACAGACTCCCCGCCGTCCCACCGGCCGCCACGACGAGGACGAACGCGAGGAAGCTCGCGGGCGTCGAGACGATCGCCGCGGCCCCGACGGGCAGGACGAGCTCGCTCGGGACGAACGGGAAGAGCAGCGAGGTTTCGAGAAACATGAAGACGAACAGCGCGAGCAGGCCGTACTGGGCGAGCAGCGTCGTCGCCGTCTCCTCGATGGGGATCCCGACGAGCATCGCCGACCGTACGCCGGTAGCGCCTTTGACGCTTTCACGTTCCCACCGAACCCACAGGTTTTAGCGCTCGGGCGCGCCGAATGAGGGTATGGCAGAGGGGATCGTCGGGGAGTTTCTCGCGCTCAAAGAAGAGACGGATGCCGACCTGTTGGCGATGCAATGCGGCGATTTCTACGAGTTTTTCGGCGACGACGCCGAGTTCGTCGGCGAAGAGCTCGACCTCAAGATCTCCGAAAAGTCCTCGCACGGCTCGGCCTACCCGATGGCCGGCGTTCCCCTCACCGAACTCACACCCTACCTGAAGGCCCTCGTCGAGCGGGGCTACCGCGTCGCCGTCGCCGACCAGTACGAAGTCGACGGCGGCCACAAGCGTGCGATCGAGCGGGTGGTCACACCCGGCACGCTGCTCGAAACGACCGACAGCGAGGCACGCTATCTCGCGGCGATCGTCCGCGAGGATGGCGGAAACGACGGGGCAGGCGAGGGTCGCTACGGCCTCGCGTTCGCGGACGTTACCACCGGCCGGTTTCACGCCACCGAGATTTCGGGCGACGCTGAGGACGTGCTGACCGAGTGCTACCGGTTCGCACCCGCCGAGATACTCCCGGGTCCTGCCGTGCGCACCGACGACGACCTCCTCGAACGGCTCCGCGAGCGCACCGCGGGGACGCTCTCGCTCCACACCACTGACGCGTTCACGCCGGACACTGCACGCGCGACCGTCGACGAGCAGTTCGGCGGCGCGGCACTCGCCAGCGTCGGTCTCGACGAAGCGAGGGAAGCGATCCGGGCGGCTGGCGCAGTGCTCGATTACGTCGACGCGACTGGCGTCGGCACGCTCGCGTCGATGACCAGGCTCCAGCCCTACCACTCGGGAGAGGGCGTCGCGCTCGACGCGACCACCCAGCGCAACCTCGAACTCGTCGAGCCGATGGGTGAGGCCGGCCGGACGCTGCTCGACACCATCGATCACACCGTGACGAGCGCGGGCGGACGACTCCTCCGCGAGTGGCTGTGTCGGCCGATACGGGCGCGGGCGGAGCTCACCAGGCGAGCCGACGGCGTCGAGGCACTCGCTGCGGCGGCGCTCGCACGCGAGGAACTCCGCGAGGAGCTTGGCGGGGCGTACGACGTCGAGCGGCTGTCGAGCAAGGCGGTGTCGGGCAGCGCCGACGCGCGCGACCTGCTCCGGGTCCGGGATTCGCTCGCCGTGCTGCCGCGGCTCGCCGACGCCGTCGCGGGCTCGCCGGAGCTCGGCGAGTCGCCGATCGCCGACGTGCTCGCGCGGCCGGACCGCGCCGCTGCCGAGGAGCTTCGGGGAGCGCTCGACGATGCGCTCGCGGAGGACCCTCCGGGAGGCGTCCGCGAGGGCGGCCTCATCCAGCAGGGGTACGACAACGATCTGGACGAACTGATCGCAGGCCACGAGGCAGCGCTCGACTGGATCGACGGCCTCGCCGACCGCGAGAAGCGCCGCCACTCCATCACCCACCTCAGCACGGGCCGGAACAAGACGGACGGATACTACATCCAGGTCGGCAACTCCGAGACTGACCAGGTTCCCGAAAAGTACGACCAAATCAAGTCGCTGAAGAACGCGAACCGGTACACCACCGACGAACTCGTAGAGCGCGAGCGAGAGGTGTTCCGGTTCGAGGAGCGCCGGGGCGACCTGGAGTACGAGCTGTTCTGCGAGCTTCGCGGACGGGTCGCGGATGCAGCGCAACTCCTCCAGGATGTCGGTCGCGCGCTCGCCGAATGCGACTGCCTCGCGAGCCTCGCGGTACACGCCGTGGGTCACGACTGGACCCGGCCCGAGCTGGTCGAGTCGGGGCTCGACATCGACGGGGGCCGCCACCCGGTGGTCGAACAGGAGGTCGAGTTCGTCCCGAACGATCTCGAACTCACCGACGACCGCGCGTTCCTCGTGGTCACCGGGCCGAACATGAGCGGGAAGTCGACGTACATGCGCCAGACCGCGCTCATCACGCTGCTCGCCCAGATCGGAAGCTTCGTGCCCGCCCGAAGCGCACGGATCGCGCCGGTCGACGGGATCTACACTCGCGTGGGCGCGCTCGACGAGCTCGCCCAGGGGCGCTCGACGTTCATGGTCGAGATGAGCGAGCTCGCAAACATCCTCCATTCGGCAACTGAGGAGTCGCTGGTGATCCTCGACGAGGTGGGTCGGGGCACCGCAACCTATGATGGCATCTCGATCGCGTGGGCCGCGACCGAGTATCTCCACAACGAGGTGCGCGCGAAGACGCTTTTTGCGACTCACTACCACGAACTCACCGGGCTCGCCGAACACCTCGATCGGGTGGCGAACGTCCACGTCGCGGCGGACGAGCGGGGCGACGACGTCACGTTCCTGCGGACCGTCGAAGAGGGGCCAACTGACAGAAGTTACGGGATCCACGTTGCGGATCTCGCAGGGGTGCCGGAGCCGGTGGTCGGGCGCTCGCGGGACGTGCTCGCGAAGCTCCGGGCCGAGAAGGCGATCGAGGCGCGCGGGTCGTCGTCGGGACAGTCGGTCCAGGCCGTGTTCGACCTCGATGCGGGATCGTTCCGCGGGTCGGCGAGCGCGGACGGTGGCCGGACGACGGACGAACTCTCCGAAGGGAGAACGACCGAGGACGAAACCGTCGACGACTCGCTTGATCCCGAAGCCGAATCGGTGCTCGACGCAGTACAGGAAACGAACATCGACGAGACGTCGCCGGTCGAGCTCATGAGCCGGGTTTCGGCGTGGCAGCAACAGCTCGACGACACGGAGGAAGACGGATGAGCGACGGGGCGGATGGAGGCAAGCGGACGGACGAAATCCACCGGCTCGACCAGGCGACGATCGAGCGCATCGCCGCCGGCGAGGTGGTCGAGCGACCCGCCTCCGCGGTGAAGGAGCTGGTCGAGAACAGCCTCGATGCCGACGCCTCGCGGGTGCGCGTCGTGGTCGAAGCGGGCGGCACCGACGGGATCCGCGTGACGGACGACGGACGGGGGATGACTGCGGAAGCGGTCGAGCGCGCGGTCGAGAAACACACCACGAGCAAGATCGCGGACATCGACGATCTGGAGGCCGGTGTGGGGAGCCTGGGCTTCCGGGGCGAGGCGCTCGCGGCCATCGGCGCGGTCTCGCGGCTCACGATCCGGACCAAGGCTCGGGGAACGAGCCGCGGCACCGAACTCCGGATGGCTGGCGGCGAGATCGAAAGCGTCGAACCTGCGGGCTGTCCGGAGGGTACTACCGTCGAAGTCGAGGACCTGTTCTACAACGTCCCCGCGCGCCGGAAGTATCTCAAACAGGACGCCACCGAGTTCACCCACGTCAATCGGGTGACGACGGGCTACGCGCTCTCGAACCCTGACGTGGCGCTCGCACTCGAACACGACGGTCGCGAGGTGTTCTCAACGACGGGGCAAGGAAGTCTGGAGGCCACGATCCTCTCGGTCTATGGCCGCGATGTCGCGGAGGCGATGATCCTGGTCGAAGCACACGCGGACAGCGAGTCCGACGGTGCGGACGGTGGGAACGACGAGGAACGCGACACCGACGGACCGCTCGACGAACTCTCCGGGGTCGTTAGCCACCCCGAGACGACCCGCGCGAGCCCGGAGTACTGCTCGGTGTTCGTCAACGGCCGGTACGTGAGCGCGACCGCGGTTCGGGACGCGATCGTGGAAGCCTACGGCGGCCAGCTCGCGCCCGATCGGTACCCGTTCACCGTACTCTTCCTCTCGCTGCCGGCGGACACGATCGACGTGAACGTCCACCCTCGAAAGCGCGAGATCCGCTTCGCCGACGAGGCCGACGTTCGTGAGCAGGTCCGGACGGCGGTCGAGGACGCGCTCATGCGTGAGGGCGTGGTCCGCTCCGGCGCGCCACGCGGTCGATCGGCACCCGACCAGACTGAGATCGAACCCGAGAGCGGGGATGCAGGGCCGCCCGACGACGGTGGTGAGTCGGCGAGATCGGACCGATCGACCGACGCCGACGACTCGGCGTCCCGATCGACGGAACCACCCGACGCGCGGGACACGACGAGGACGGATCTCGACGACTCCGGGACCGAAACGACGGGGACCGAACCCGCCGACGCTGGGCCCGAACACCCCTCGACGAACGAATCGAACGTGCCGACAGGGCCGGAGCCGACGGAGGCCGAGACGACGGTATCCGACCAAACAGCGGGCGATGCGGCACGCGAACCGATCGGCGAACCGCCCGCTGCCGGCGATAACGACGCTGGCGACGGGTCACGACGTCCAGCGGAACCTGGGAAGTTCACCGACGTGGCCGAACAGACCACGCTCGCCGGCGATCGGGTGCCGGACGATCACGCGTTCGATCGGCTTCCGCGACTCCGGGTGCTCGGACAGCTCCACGACACCTACATCGCCTGCGAATCGCCCGATGGCCTCGTCCTGATCGACCAGCACGCTGCCGACGAGCGGATCAACTACGAGCGTCTCCGGGAGCGCGTCGCGGGCGAGACGGCGATTCAGGAACTCGCCGACCCCGTCGAAATCGAACTCACGGCGGCGGAGGTCGAGCTGTTCGAATCGTTCGCCGACGCGCTCGCCGAACTCGGGTTCGAGGCCTCACGGGCCGACGATCGGACGGTCGAGGTGCGGGCGGTGCCGGCGGTGCTCGACGGTGCGGCCGATCCCGATCGACTCCGGGACGTACTCTCGGGGTTTGTCGGCGACGAAGAGCCCGAGGCATCGATCGAGCGCGACGCCGACGCGCTGCTCGCCGATCTCGCGTGCTACCCCTCGATCACGGGCAACACCTCGCTCGCCGAGGGGGACGTGATCGACCTCCTCCGGACGCTCGACGACTGCGAGAACCCCTACGCCTGTCCGCACGGTCGGCCGGTCGTGATCGAGGTCGGGAACGACGAGCTCGACGACCGCTTCGAGCGCGACTACCCCGGTCACGCCGGCCGGCGGGAATAGCGCCACTCGATACAAACGGATCACGGGCGTTAATATAGAACGTCGCGATTGCGAAACGATGGCTGACCTCCTCACGTTCGGTGCGGCGATCCTCGAACTCACCACGCCCGGTCGCGAGCGCCTCGCAACCACCGATCGGCTGGAGGTCGCGGCGACGGGGTCGGCGGCGAACGCCGCGGTGACTGCCGCCCGGATCGGGAGCGACGCGACGTGGCTCTCGAAGCTGCCCGACACCCACCTCGGCCGGCGCGCTGCCGCCGGGATCGCCTCTCACGGCGTCGAAACCGAGATCCACTGGACCGACGAGGGCCGTCAAGAACTCGCCTTCGCCGAGCGGGCGGGACCGCCGCGCGGGAACGCCCGCATCGTCGATCGGGCGTCGAGTGCGATCGCGTCGGCGACGCCCGACGACCTCTCGCTGTCGGCGGTCGGCGATCCGGGGATGGTGTTCGTCGACGCCCTCCTCCCGACGCGCTCGACGACGCTCGCCGACACGACCGCGACCTTCCTCGCCGAGACCGGTGCTGCGGGAGCGGAAGCCGTGCTCGGACTCGGTCGCCAGGAGCCGTCGGCGACGGTCGAAGCGACCCAGAACCTCCTCCCGGCGGTCGACACCCTGATCACGGCGGAGGCGGGCGCGGCGGCGCTCGGCGATCGTGCGGACCCGACCGAAACCGCCCACGCGCTGGCGGCCGAGCACGATCTCGAAACGGTCGTGATCGCGCGCGACGAGCGCGGCGGCGTGGTCTGGCACGATCGGACCGTCCACGAGCGCGCGTCCCCCGCGACCGAAACGGTCGACGAGCGCGGCGCGTTCGACGCGTTCTGTGGGGGATTTCTGGCTCACCGGGCCGCGGGAGCCACGGCTGACACGGCGCTCGAAGCTGGGGTTGCGAGCGCGGCGCTCGCACGAACCGTTCCCGGGCCCGTCCCCGCGATCACCGCCGCGGAGGTCGAGCGGTGTACCGCGTCGATGGCCGAGCCCGGGATGAGCGAGTGATGCGCCGCCGAGCGTGTGCCGCCGCGGCCAGCACGGACAACGGCTAAGCCGATCGGGAGCGTGGAACTCCCATGCACGTCGTGATCGTCGGCGCGTACGGCAGCGCGGGAGTCGCGGTCGCACAGGAACTCGTCGAGCGACGGGACAGCCCCGAAGACGTCGAACTCACGCTCGTCGACGACGGCGAGCCGGGCGGCGGGCTCTGCATTCTCCGTGGCTGTATGCCCTCGAAAGAGGTGCTCTCGGCGGGCGCACACCGCTTTCAAGCTCGCCACGACCACCGACTCTCGGGATCGCTCCCCGACGTCGATCTCGAATCGGTGGTCGAAACCAAGAACGAGCACACGTCGAACTTCGCGGCCCACCGCCGGAGTTCGGTCCACGACCTCGCCGAGCGCGAGAACGTCGAATTCCTCCACGAGACCGCGCGGTTCGTCGACGACCACACGGTCGCGGTCGGCGATCGGACGATCGAGGCCGACTATGCCGTGATCGCCACCGGTTCGACCGTGAACGTGCCCGACCTCCCCGGGATGGGGGAGGTCGAGTACATGACCAGCGCGGACGTGCTCGATAGTACCGAGTTCCCCGACAGCGGGGTCGTGATGGGCTTTGGCTACGTCGGGATCGAGATGGTTCCCTACCTGAGCGAGGCGGCGGGGATGGACCTCACCGTGATCGAGCACGACGCGCGTCCGCTCGACGAGGCCGATCCCGCCTTCGGCGACGCGCTGCTCGATATCTATCGCGAGGAGTTCGGGATCGAGGTGTTGACCCACACCTACGAGCAGTCGGTCGAGGCGACAGCTGACGGGGGCGTGCGCCTCCACGTCGAGCGCGACGGACAGGATAAAACGGTCGACGCCGACCAGCTCTTCCTCTTCACCGGCCGCCGACCGACGCTCGACGGACTCGGGCTCGAAAACACGACACACTCGATCGGCACCACCACGGTCGGCGACCGTGACGAGCCGGTGCCGCGACCCGAAGTGGGTTGGGTCGGGCCGACGATGCAGGCCGCCGACGATCCCCAAACCTTCGTGGTCGGCGACGTCAACGGCCGGGAACCGATCCTCCACGTCGCCAAGGAGCAGGGGTTCACTGCCGGGCGGAACGTCCTCGCCCACGCCGCTGGCGAGGAGCTCGAAGCGTACGAGAACGTCCACCACCACGTGATGTTCTCGGGGCTCGGCGTGTACCCGTTCACGCGGGTGGGCCACTCCCAGGCGACGGCCGAAGAGGCGGGTTTGGAGGTCGTGACCGCGACTCGCGAAGCCGCCGACGACGGCGTGTTCAAAACCAAGGATGTTCCCGAGGGCCTGGCGCGCCTCGTGGTCGACGAAGAGGACGGCACGGTGCTCGGCTACCAGGGCCTGCACTACCACGCCGACGTGATGGCGAAGACGATGCAGGTGATCGTCGAGGGCGGGATGGACGTTCGCGAGATCCCCGATCGGGCGTACCACCCGACGACGCCCGAGATTCTGGACGGGTTGTTCCGCGAAACGAGCGACCAGTTGGAGTGAGGCTGTCACAACCGTTATTGACGGACCTATCAGCAGCTACTGGTTTCGCGTCTTTGTAACAGCAGTCGGCGACGATTGCCGATTCGCCCGAACAGAATCCCGATTCAAATGAGAACCGCAGGCCACTCCCTCCCCAACCGATTCCTTCACTTCGTTCGCACCGCTCACTCCGTTCAGTCATCCCTCGCGCGAGTCGTGCGCTCCGCACACTCCCGCGCGCCACCGCGTCCCGGTCGGAACCTGATCCCGAGCAATCCAACTTCCAAGACTCGGACAGCGGGATGGATAGCAGGTCTGTGTGAACTGTAGTCGCGTGTAAAATATAGTCATACGAATCGCTACGCGGGAGTGATTTATTCCGCCGGCCTCCGATTCCTGAGCATGGCAAGCGAGCCCGCGAGCGTTCGCGACCGTGTTCGGGAGCTGTTCGCACTCGAACGCGACGTGCTCGTGCTCTCGGTCGCGATGTTCGCGTTCAGTCTCGGCTTCCAGATGACGAGCCGGTATCTCGGGGAGTACATGGTCGCGCTCGGCGCGAGCGCGTTCATTGTGGGGCTGTACGGCACGTTCTCGAACGTCATCAGCGCGGTCTACCCCTACCCCGGTGGGGCGATCTCGGATCGGATCGGCTCGCGGTACGCGCTCACCGTCTTCGGCCTCCTCTCGGCGGTCGGCTTCGCGGTGTGGCTCGTCGCACCAGCCTTCGGCGCGCTCGCCATCCCCCTGATCTTCGTCGGGCTCGTGTTCGCCCAGGCCTGGAAGTCCTTCGGGCTGGGCGCGACCTTCGCCATCGTCAAACAGAGCGTCTCGTCCGCGCGGCTCGCGGAGGGGTTCGCCAGCACCGAGACGTTCCGACGGACCGCGTTTCTGGTGGGGCCGCTGCTCGCGGCCGGCGTGTTTGCCACCCTTGCCACGACGGATACCGGATCAATGACCGATCCACAGGTGGTCGAAGCGTTCGTCGCCATCCTCGCGATCGCGTTTGTCTTCGCTGTTCTGGGGACGCTCGCCCAGCACGTGCTCTACGACTCGGCTGGCGATGATTTCGGCAAGAAGTTCGAAGGGATCTCGCAAGTCGCCGACGACCTCCGGAACCTCCCCCCGGAGCTCCGCCCGCTGCTGATCGGCGACACGCTGGTTCGCTTCGCCAACGGGATGGTGTACGTCTTCTTCGTGATCGTCGTCACCCGGTTTCTGGGCGTCGGCCTCTCGGTCACTCTTCCCGTTGTGGGGACCGTCGATCTCTCGCCCCAGGCGTACTTCGGCGTTCTCCTCGGGATCGAGATGGCGGTCGCGCTCCTGACGATGATCCCCGTCGCGAAGCTCACCCGACGGGTGGGGCTCAAACCCGTGGTCGCGGTCGGGTTCGCGGTGTACGCGGTCTTCCCCGCGCTGCTCATCGCCGCGCCGCCGGACGCGGGGGTGCTCGCGGCGCTCTTTGCGTTCTCGGGGCTGCGCTTTGCGGGACTGCCCGCGCACAAGGCGCTCATCGTCGGCCCCGCGGAACGCGGTGCAGGCGGACGCGTCACCGGCTCGTACTACCTTGTCCGTAACGTCGTCGTGATTCCGAGCGCGGCGCTCGGCGGCGTACTCTACGGCGGGTTGGCGGTGCCAGGCGTCGGGCAGGTGCTCGCTGGGAGCCCACCGCTCGCGTTCGGCACAGCGACCGTCGTCGGCCTCCTCGGCACGGGCTACTTCCTCGTCTTCGGCGAGGAGTTCGCGGTCGCCGGTAGCTGATCACAGGAGAGGGGACCGAACGATCCGCTACTGCGCGGAGTACCCGCCGTCGACGACGAGTCCGTGGCCGGTCACGTAGGAGGACTCGTCGCTGGCGAGGAAGGCGATGCAGTCGGCGATCTCGTCGGGTTCGCCGAGCCGTCGCAGGGGGTACTGGGCCGTCAGCCGCTCGCGGGCGATCTCGGGGTCGCCCTGCGATTCGAAGAACTCCCGGCCGAGTGCGGTGTCGGTGAACCCCGGACAGACGGTGTTCGCGCGCACGCCGTGTGGCCCTGCCTCGGCGGCCACCGCCCGGGTAAAGTTGAGTACCGCGCCCTTCGTGAGCGAGTAGACCGACTGTTTCGGCAGACCGAGCACGCTCGCCAGCGATCCGACGTTCACGATCGCGCCCGATCCCTGGGCCTTCATCGCCGGCAGGGCGGCGTGACAGCCGTTCCACACTCCCCGAAGGTTGATGTCGAGAACTCGATCGAACGTCTCGGTGTCGGTTTCCTCGACGACCGCCGGCGGTTGGCCGATGCCGGCGTTGTTGACGAGTGCGTCGAGACCGTCCTCGGCGGCGATGGATTCGACGAGGTCGGCGAACGCCGCCTCGTCGCGCACGTCGAGTTCGTGGAAGGTCGCGTCGCCCTCGGCCGCCGCGATCCGCTCGACGGTCTCCTCGCCACCCTCACGGTCGACGTCAGTGACGATCACCCGAGCGCCCTCCTCGGCACAGCGCTCGGCGGTCGCACGCCCGATCCCCGCGCCTGCACCCGTCACGAACACCGTCTGATCCTCGAATCGCATGGTAGGTCGCCACGGCCTGGCAGCATAAACCCGATCGGTCGTGGACGAACGATCAAGATGGTTGGACGGGCCGTCGGTAGGCGGAGGATCGACGGGGTGAACCCAATCGTGAGCGCGGATCGACCGCCGAAAGAACGAACCACGCTGCCGTCTATCGGACCGTATGGCAGCCGACCAGCCACTCGCCGACGACACGGCGATTGTCACCGGAGCCAGCTCGGGGATCGGAAGCGCGACCGCACACGCGCTCGCACGCGACGGGGCCGACCTCGCGCTCGCCGCACGACGAGAGGAGCGTCTCGAAGAACTCGCTGCGGAGCTCGAAGCCGATCACGGCGTCGCGACCCTCGTCGCACCGACCGACGTCACCGAGGAGGACGCGGTCGCGGACCTCGTCGATGGGACGGTCGATGCGTTCGGCGGCCTCGACGTGCTCGTCAACAACGCCGGTCTCGCGCGCGGGTCGGCCGTGGAGGACCTCTCGACCGAGGAGTACCGCACCATGATGGATGTCAACGTCGACGGCTGTTTCTTCGCGACGCGCGCGGCGCTCCCCCATCTCCGGGCGTCCGAGGGAAACCTGGTCTTCGTGGGGAGCTTCGCGGGGCAGTACCCCCGCCCGTTCAACCCGGTCTACGCCGCGACGAAGTGGTGGGTTCGCGGGTTCGCCCATAGCGTCGCTGGCGCAGTCGGTGAGGCGGGCGTCGGTGTCACCGTGATCAACCCCTCGGAGGTGCGGACGGAGTTCGGCGACGACGAGAGCTTCGCGGAACGGTTCGACGAGGGCGAGGTCACCGAACCCGACGAGATCGGCGACGCGATCGCGTTCGCCACGCGCCAGGACCGTTCGACCGTGAGCGAACTCGACCTCTTCCGGCGCGACAAGTTCAGCGACTTCTGAGTTCGACCGCGAGCGCGTCGGCGGGGTCGGCCGGTCCGCGGACGTATCTCGTGGGATCGCGCTCGACCGCGAAGGCGTGGATCGTGACCACCAGACGCTCGGAATCGAGCGTCGCACGCAGGACGGGACCGACGCTCGTGATTGCGACGTACGGCGGCGCGGCGACCGGTTGGGCCGGGAGTTCCTCGTCGAGCGTGTCGACGGCCCCGGCGAGCGCCGCCGCCAGGCGGTTGAGTACACCTGCACGATCGAGCGCACGCTTGAACGGGTCGACCACCGCCGCCCGGTCGGACGTGGTCGCACCATCCCACGAGTCGGCAACGGCGTCGGCACACGCGAGCACGGCGTCGAGCAGGTCGGCGTGAGTGGTAAGGAGATGCTCGCGAACGGTGGCCGGTGCGGACGTGGGTCGGTTCACTCCGTGGGCGCAGCGGCACAGTTGTTCGGCCCGAGTTCGAGTTCGAACGCGGTCTCGTCGTCGGCGCTTTCCCGTCCGCGGTTGATCGCGACGATGCGCTCGTGGTTCGCTGGTCGTGGTCCCATCCCGTCGAGCACCCGCTCGACGAACCGCTCGCGATCGAGTGAGAACACGGAGAGTCGATCGCGGAGGTCGCCGAGCCGTGTGGCGTACGCGCCGTCGGTCTCCGATCGTTCCGACGGGCCGTAGTGGCCTGGCGCGACGAACAGATCGTCGTCCAGCACGTCGAAGCGCTCGGTCAGGGTGCCGTGGAGCGTCCTGGCGAGGTCGCGCGCGCCGTCGGCTCCGGCTTCGAGGTCCGGCCGTGGAACGCCGTCGAGGAACAGCGAATCACCGGTCAGCAGGGTATTGCCGACCCGGAACGCGAACGCGCCCGAGGTGTGGCCCGGTGCGGCGATCGCTTCCATTACCGTGTCGCCGAGTTCGAGTGCTTCGCCGTCGGCGATCGTCGTGACGTCGTCGACGCCACGCGCGGCGGCAGGCTCGGAGAGGACCGGCTCCGCGCCGGTTTCGGCCGCGAGCCGTCGAACGCCGCTCACGTGGTCTGCGTGGAGGTGAGTGTCGATCGCATAGCGGAGGTCGACGCCACGATCCGCGGCGTCGGCAACGTACCGATCGGTGAACTCTCGGAGCGGGTCGATCACCGCCGCCTCGCCGCCGGCGTGGACGAGATACGCGAGACAGCCGCTCGACGGCCGGCGGTACTGGACGATGGTTGTGGAACCGCCGGAGTCGATCTCGCTCGCGCGGTAGACCCGTGCCCAGCCCGTCATTCCCTCGGCCAGGTTGCGGGCCGTGACGCCCACCCCGGTGAGCAGGTCGGCGACGTGATCGCTCGCCTCGCCACGACCACAGACCACCGTGATCGGCTCGTCGAGGTCGAGATCGGCGGCGAGGTCGTCGATCTCGCCCGTGACCTCGGCCTGGAGGAATCGGGCGTGGGGGACGTGCTCGCGCTCGATCGACGATCCCTCGATGGCCCAGGACGCGATCTCGTCGCGGTCGCGGACGTCGAGTACGCTCATCCGATCGCCGGCGTCGATGGCGCGCGCGAGTTCGGCGGGGGTGATCGCGTCGTCCGCCGTCGATCCGGACGAAGATGCATTCATGTGCGCGGTAGGTGTCCACGGCCGATATACTGTTGGTCGAGTGTCCACCGGCGCGGTGGTGGCGCTCGCGGTGCGGAGAGCGTCCGCTCGTGCGAGGGATGACTGAGTGCGGCGAGCGAAGCGAGCAAGCGAAGGAATCGGTTGGGGAGGGTGTGGCCTGCGGTTCTCGTTTGCGTCGTGATTTGCCTCCGGCGAGTCGGCTGCCGTCGCCCTCCACGATGAGTCACCATCGATTCCTCGTGCCCGACAGTATAAGTGTCAGCCACGATAGTGGACGTCATGGACGGCGAGACCCTGATCGACGACGTGCGGGACGCGAAGGCGACCCGGCTCGATCGGCTCGGCGGGACCAAATGGCTGCTCGCGGCGACGGGGGCCGACCTCGAAACCGAGCGCGTTCTTCGGGTAGCGACCGAAAGCGAGACGGCCGCCGCCGAGACGTTCGAGCAGTGGGCCGACGACGAGGGGAGCGATCGGGCGCGCGAGGCGTTCGCGTCGGTCGCGGCGCTCGAACGCGACCACGCGGCCCGAGTCGCGGACCACCTCGACGGCGATCCCGAATCGGAGACCGATTCCGGACCGGACGCCGCGCCTGGCGCGCTCCACGAGCATCTTCGAGGTCTCGACGATACCGCAGAACGCGTCGGTGCGGGTCTCGTCGGACGGCCGCTCGTGAGCGACCGCACCACCGTTCAGATCGTGAGCTTCTTCGTCAACGAGGCGGACGAGCGCCGCGCCGATCTCTTTCGAGAACTTCGATCCGAAACCGGCGACCTCCTCGACGAAGGGGCGGCGGTGCTCGATGGGGTCTGTGGCGCGGACGACGATTGGGAGCGCGCCCGCGGAGCCGCCACGGCGACGATCGACGTCGCGTACGACGAGTTCGCGGGCGATCTCGACGCGATGGGGCTCGACCCGCGTTCGATCTGCTGAGTCGTGCCGTCGCTCGCAACCGAGTGCGGGTGCCGAGAGCGGTGTGCGTCTCAGATCGAGAACTCGTAGAGGTCGTCGCCGACGTGGTGGACCGATGCGACGACCTTCCCCGAATCCCCGGTCATCTCACTCCCGTCGACGAGCGCGCGCCCGACCGCGAGAGCCTTGCCGTGGGCTTCCTCGACGATCACGACGTGCTGGTCCGCTTCGATTCCGGGGTCGGCCTCGGTGATACCTGGCCGCATCACGTCCGCGCCGTCCGAGACAAAGGAGATCGCGCCGGTGTCGACGGTGACGACACCCGTCTCGGGCGGATGGGCGTTCGCGCCGCGCACGGTGAGGAAGGGTGCGTCGTCGAGGTAGATCACGAGCGGCTCGCCATCGACGAGGACGAGGTCACGATCACTTTCGGCGAACTCGACGCGCTCGTAGGTGTCACCGGCGAGGTCGACGCCGAGCCGATCGGCGAGCGTCCGCTCGATCTCGTCGACTGCGTCGCTTCTGAGGTGGTGGCGGGATCTGACCTGCATACCCTCTCGTACCCATCGGCGGTGATAAATCGTGCGCCAGCGACGCGGACACAACCCGGATACGACAGGTGGCCGACGCGAAGAGGTAAGTGCGCGGCTACCGAAGGAGATCGTATGTGGGGGTCCCGGCGCACCCGGGAGAGCAAGACGATCACCTGTATTGCGTGCGGCGGCTCGGTCCGGCGCTCGGAGGCGCGCGAGTACGACAAGCACGGCGATCGATGGAAACGCACTGGAAAAGAGTTCGAACACCTCTGTAAGGACTGTTATCGCGACCTCTGCCACCAGCCGCGCGACGATCTCGAAGCCCTGCTCGTCGAGATCCACGCCATCGAGGGCACTGAGTCGCGGACCGCGTTCCTCCGACGGTACGACGAGATCGTCGAGGAACGCTACGGTCCGCTCGAAGAGCGCGAGCGCTGACTCGCGGCTCGCCGTTCTTTCTTCGTCACCGTCCCACCGCACCCGTCGTCGTGCCAGAACGACTAATTGTCGGCTGCCCGTAGCCCGGTCATGAGCGATCAAGCAGCCGCTGGCACCACCGAAGGACAGGGGCCGGTCGAGATCGACGAGGAACTCGCCCGCCACCTCGAGAACAAGCGCGAGGAGCTGTTCGAGAAGTTCGGCATCCACGAGGAGTTCCCCGACGAAGTGCTCGAAGAGGCCGAAACCCGCACCGAGGACGTCGCAAGCGAGATCGACGACGAACTCGACGATCGTCAGGATCTCCGCGACCTGACGACGTGGACTACCGACCCGGTCGACGCGCGGGACTTCGACGACGCACTCAGCATCGAGAAGGGTGAGCAAGAGTTCGTGCTCCACGTCCATATCGCGGACGTGACCCACTACGTCCACCCCGACAGTGAGATGTGGACCGAGGCGGTCGAGCGGGCGAACACCGTCTACCTCCCGGATCACACCGTCCACATGCTGCCCGCGACGCTCGCCGAGACGGTGTGTTCGCTCGTGCCCGACGAGGATCGCCTCGCCCACACCGTCGAGATGCATCTCGACCGCGAGACCCTCTCCTTCGAGTCGATCGACATCTACAAATCGGTGATCCGGAGCGACGAGCGGCTGACCTACACCCAGGCCGAACGCCGGCTCGACGATCCCGAGAGCGCACTCCACGAGGAGAGTTCCTTAGTGTTCGAACTCGCCGACCGGCTCCACGAGCAGCGCAAGGAGGACGGTTCCTTAGTATTGAACCCGCGCCGCGATCGCGCCCACACCATCATTGAGGAGTGCATGCTGAAAGCGAACAAGGCCGTGACCCACGAGCTGATGTGGAATCAAGGGGTCGAGGCGATGTACCGCGTCCACCCCCAGCCATCGCCCGACCAGTGGGACGACGCGCTGCAGGAGATCCAAGAACTCGACGGCGTGTCGATCCCCGGTGACGCATGGGGCGACGACCCCCGGATCGCGGTGAACGCCACCCTGGAGGAGGCCCCTGAGCGCCAGCTCGGCAAGATCCAGTACGCCGTGATGAAGGTGATGCCGCGCGCCCGCTACATGAACGACCCCTTCGGCGGGCACCACGCGCTCAACTTCGACATCTATGGGCATTTCACCAGCCCGATCCGCCGGCTCTCCGATCTGGTGAACCACTGGATCGTCCACGCGAACGACGTGCCCGAGAACCTGCTGCAACTGTGTGATCACGCCTCCGATCAACAACAGGCCGGCGAGAAGTGCGAACGCGAGTACAAGCAGTTCCTAGAGGAGGTCGGGCTGGATGCGGATGCGGTGAACAACCGTGGGATCGAGATCGTGGAAAAGGACCAATGAATTAGATAGTCTAAACTCGTTGAATCTTGTTTTGTTAAGCCTGACTGAGTTCTTGCTCGGTCATATCCACCGAAGGCTCACCACCAGCACAATTTTGACAATAATTATTGCTACCTTCATCCCTCGTGGCTATCGGCACTCCAAAAAGGACAAATTGTTCCCGATAGGTTCGAGCGATGCCCTTGTCGATACTATCATAGCACACGTTGCAGGGTTCTTCGACATTTCGAATGATTGCCTCTCCGGTCGAACGATTCCATCCTACCGTGGTAACTGGGTGTTTTATGCTGATTCGTTCTCGAACAGGTGGAAGAAGAATTGCACCAATAGCGATGAAGATCACGCCTTGTATGAACGATATGACCAATCCTACGATTCCAGCTCCGCTGAAAAGCGTGCCTAGTCCTCCCAAAACAAATAATACACCGAATATCCACGCGAGAGATTTTAACCCATACCGGAACAGTTTTTCTATATCGACCTCTGTCGATTGATCAATATCTCCAAGTCCAGAAGACAAACTGCTTTCACTATCTTCGATAGATGACGTTTGACTCACCTCCTGATTTCTCACTCCGCAGTGAGGACACAGTTCCGCTTGTTCCTTAATTGCCTCTCCGCACGACGCACAGAAGACTTCGTCATAGCCTTTTTCTCTCGACATCAGTAACCTGCTACCCCAGCCCTTCTGAGTTCTTCTCTAGCATCTTTAATCATTTTTCTCGTATGAAGGGGGACGATAACGAACCCGAGAAGAATATAATTAAAGGTGAGAAAATTCAGGACGGCCAACCCAGTCTTACCGACCTTGAGGTATCCAATCGGCGTGAGAAACAACCCCCACAGCATAGTGGTTGTTATATCTTTGCTTGCCATCTTTTCCAACTCATATTGACGTCTATCTGATATTTCGATGCTACTGCCTTGTTTTTGCTTTCCTGTCTGTCTTTCGTCCGTGGTTTGTCGAACGCCGCATTCTGGACAGACTTCAGCCTGATTCTTGATAGCTGCTCCACAACTTGTACAATAGACTTCGTCAGGACCCAGTTTTGGCTTGCTGTTAGAAGTTGAAGTGGTTTCTTGAATCGATTCCTCGGGGTCTGATTCTAATTCAGTAGTTTCCTCCTGATCTGAGTCTGGTTGTTCTGATGCCATTGAATCGGTTGCTATTCGCTACCCATATTAATCATTTGTTAATAGATGTGGTAGTTGACAGGCGCTCTATCCTCAAAATTTAAACCATCGCGTGAACGTGCGGCGACGATTACTCGGCGATCGCTTGGACGAGCAGCGCGATGATGACCGGGATGTCGATGCCCGATGCGATCAATACCACGAGAATCGGTATCTTCCCGACGGTGCTCGCGTCGCCCCGGATCGATCGCCGTGCGTCGTTGATGCTTTCGGCGAGGTCGGTGATAGCGCCCATGCGGCGAAAACCGGGACGAAGCGTGTTCACCGCTGGGCCGGCCAGCGCAAGCAACGGGGCCGTGCAGTCACCGTTCTATCGGCCGACGAAGCCAAAGTCGATCGGTGGTTCGTCGATCTCGGTCGTTCAGTCGGTCGCCGTCTCCGTGGCGCTCGGAGCACGACTCGCGTTCTGGAGCTTGCCGATCCGCCAGCGGAGGACGACCACCGTCACGAGACCCACGACGAGCGCACCGTTCATGACGTACAGCGCGCTCGTGTAGTTCCCCGTCGATTCGAGAATTATCGAGGCGAGCTGCGGGCCGGCCACGCCGGCGACACCCCACGCCGTGAGCGCGTAGCCGTGGATCGCGCTGACCTCCTCGGTGCCGAAGAGGTCGCTGAGGTACGCCGGCAGGCAGGCGAACCCGCCGCCGTAGCACGTGATGACGAGGAAGATGATTCCCGCGAGGAGCCAGACGCCCGTGACCTGTGGCATCACGAAGAAGGCGACGATCTGGATGGCGAAAAACGCCGCATACGTCGTCGTCCGGCCGATGTAATCCGACAGGGAGGCCCACGCGATGCGGCCGCCGCCGTTGAAGATCCCGATGTAGCCGGTGATGAACGCGGCGGTCGTTGCGCTCGCGCCGGCGATCTGCTGGAGCATCGGCGAGGCGAACGCGAGCAGCATGATCCCCGCCGAGACGTTGATGAAGACGATGAGCCACACCATCCAGAAGCGTGGCGACGTGCGTGCTTCCTTCGCGGTGAGGTTACTGATTCCCGACAGCGCGCTCCTCGCTTCCTCCTGGTTTTCCGGTGTGTCTTCCATCCCCTCAGGCAGCCACCCGTCCGGCGGCTTGGCGAGATAGCTCGATCCCGCCGCCATCAGGACGAAGTACAACGCGCCGAGGGCGAAAAAGGCCGTCGCGACGCCGTAGCCCTGGATCAGGAAGTTTCCGAGCGGACCGGTCAGCAGCGCGCCGGCCCCGAACCCCATCACTGCGAGGCCGGTAGCCATTCCGCGGCGGTCGGGGAACCACTCGACGAGCGTCCCGATCGGTGTGATGTATCCGACTCCGATTCCCATCCCGCCGACGACCCCGAACGTAGCGAGAAAGAGCGGGAGGCTTCCGAGGAGGACACTCACGCCGGAGCCGACCATCCCGAGGCCGTACAGGACGGCCGCAGCCAGCCCGGATCGCCGTGGGCCGTACTTCTCGACGTAACTCCCCAGGAAGGCGGCCGTGATGCCGAGCACGAAGATAGCGATCGAAAAGGCGGTCGTCACGCTCCCCGTGCTCCAGCCCAGCGTCTCGTTTAACGGTATCTGGTAGATACTGTACGCGTAAATGCTACCGATCGACAGGTGGATCGCGACGGCCGACGCCGCGATCACCCATCGGTTCTTGTCCGTGCCCGTGGCTGACATCCTCTAACAGCACGTTCTATCGTTAATAACAAGTTTTGGTTGCTGAAACGGTTGCCGATTCTCGGGCACAGAGAGACAAATTTCCCTTGACACGAACTGTTCCCAGTTCTGTGGCCAAAACGAGTGTCGCATCGAATCAGTTTCGAAGTGCAGCTCCGCGGTCCGAACGCGCCACGCCGATCACTCGCTCATCGAGGCGGGGACGGTCGGGACGACCGGCATTCGCGACGTGGCGAGATAGGCTCCCTTCCGGAACGCACCTTTCGTGTACTGACGTGCGCTGCGGTGGATCGGCGTTCGCTTGCCCTTGATCTCGGTCGCGCCCGCACGCATCGCCTCGACGACCGCCTCGCCGTCGATGGCCTCGGAGCGAAGCGACGCGGCGTCGAGATCGATCCGGATCTCGGTGTAGGCCCGGCCGACGTTCGGGAGGGTGTGAGCGTCGCTCGCGCCGACTTTCGGGTACTCGTGCGCCGTCGCGAACGCCCGTGCCCGACGGTTCCGGTAGCCCGTGAACACCATCGAGTTGTAGGCTTCGATCGCATCACAGTCGGTGAGATAGCGTTTCCTGACGCCGTGACGGCTCCGCTGGAAGGGGTGGGGAACGACCGCGACGCCGCCGAGGTCGCGCACCCGCTCGACCGTTTCAGTGAGCGATCGCCCCCGTTCCGGGCGGGTTTCGACCCCGATGGCGAGCAGGTGGCCGTGGCTGGTCGAGACCTCGACGCCCGGGATCCCGAGCAGCCCGTACTCGGGCGCGAGCTCGGCCGCTCGGAGCGACTCCTCGATCGCGTCGTGGTCGGTGACGACGATCCCGTCGAGTTCGAGATCGGCCACGTGTTCGAGGAGGAGTTCGACCGGCTCCCGGCCGTCGTACGAGCCCTCCGAATGGACGTGCGGATCGATGGCGACCGTGGCCGTCTGACTCATTCGTCAATCATATCTCCCGGATCGGTAATAAGCGCTCCCTCCGAGTGAGTGTGAGCGGCGGCTGTGCGGTGGCGAGTGGTCGTATCGTAATTCGACTTCGATGATCGTGGCTGTGAGCCGCCAGAGCCGTCTGCTGTTGAGGGAGTACATCGGAATCGCTCGAACGATACCGAGCCCACGACGGACTCGCCGGGACCGAGCAAACGCGAAGCGTTTGCGAGGGTCGGCGAGTCCACGACTGAACGAGCGAAGCGAGTGAAGGAGTGGACTCGCCGGGATTCGAACCCGGGGCCTCTTCCTTGCGAAGGAAGCGATCTACCACTGATCTACGAGCCCGCATCCGCTTCTATCCGGGCGGTCCGCTTGTAACTTGCGTTCTGTCGCGAGGTTTGCCAACCGCCAACAGCCCCATGCGTCCAGCGAGCAGTCCGAGCAGGAAGCCGGTGAAGTGCGCGACCAGCGCGACGCCGGGCGCGCCGGTCATCACCGTCACGACGATCGCGAGCACCGCGAACAGCGCGATCTGGGCCCATCGGTTCAATCGGAGCACGTCGAGCACCGAGCCCGACACCGGATTGCCGGCGACGACGTACCCCAGCAGGGCGAAGATCGCGCCGCTCGCGCCGAGAACCCGACTCCCCGGCAGGAGCATCACCTGGGCGAGGCCCGCGAGCACGCCCGTGGTGATGAAGAAAACGTGATACCGGAACCACGTGGTCGAGCGCTCGACGATCAGTCCGATCAGCACGAGCATGATCGCGTTGCTCACGAGATGTGCGGGGCCGGCGTGAGCATAGACACTCGTCACCAGCGACCACGGTCGAAGCGGGAAGGTCGGACCGAGAACGAACAGGAACTGCGACAGGCCGAGCAAACCGAGCAGCTTGGTGGCCTCGTTGACGACGAACACGACGGCCATGATCGCGAGCGTCTGAACCGTCGGACTTCCCGCGAGGCGACCCATACCTGTGGTTGTGTCTCGTGATAGAAAACTGCACGGGTGGTGTGGGCCGAGCGCGTGAGCGAGCTCAGTGCCGCGGCCGACAGCTGTCGAGTCGAACCGTCGCGTTCAGTCTTCGAGAACGATCTCGATGCTGACGTCGTTCGGCACTTGGATCCGCATGAGCTGGCGGAGTGCGCGCTCGTCGGCGTCGAGGTCGATCAGCCGCTTGTGGACCCGCATCTCCCAGTGCTCCCACGTCGCGGTCCCCTCGCCGTCGGGGGATTTCCGGATCGGCACTTCGAGCTCTTTCGTCGGCAGCGGGATCGGTCCGCTGAGATTGACCCCCGTCTTGGTGGCGATCTCGCGGACGTCGTCGCAGATATCGTCCAAGTCCTCCGGGCTCGTGCCGGCGAGGCGGACGCGCGCCTGCTGCATTATGACTCGTCGACCGAGAGGACCTTGCCAGCGGCGATGGTCTGACCCATGTCGCGGATGGCGAAGCTCCCGAGTTCGGGGATCTCGCTCGACGGCTCGATGCTCAGCGGTTTCTGCGGACGCACGGTCACGACGGCGGCGTCACCCGACTGGATGAAGTCGGGGTTCTCCTCGTCGACCTCGCCGCTGGAGGGGTCGATCTTCGAGTCGATCGACTCGATGGTGCAGGCGACCTGTGTGGTGTGTGCGTGGAAGACCGGGGTGTAGCCCGCGGTGATCACGCTCGGGTGCTGCATCACGACGACCTGGGCCTGGAAGGTCTCAGCGACTGACGGGGGGTCCTCGGCGGGGCCACAGACGTCGCCCCGGCGGATGTCGTCCTTGCCGATGCCGCGGACGTTGAACCCGACGTTGTCACCCGGCTCGGCCTTCGGGACTTCCTCGTGGTGCATCTCGACGGTCTTGACCTCGCCGCCGACGTCGCTCGGCTGGAAGGAGACGTTGTTGCCGGTTTCGAGCGTGCCGGTCTCGACGCGCCCGACTGGTACTGTACCGATGCCCGAGATGGTGTAGACGTCCTGAATCGGAAGCCGGAGCGGGGCGTCGGTCGGCGGCTGGGGCTCCGGAAGGGTGTTGAGCGCTTCGAGAACCGTCTCGCCGTCGTACCAGGGCGTGTCGTCGCTCGCCTCGGCGATGTTGGTACCCTCGAACGCCGAGATCGGGATGAAGCTCGCGTCCTCGGTGGCGAAGTTGACCTGACCGAGGAGCTCCTTGACCTCCTCGATGGTCTGTTTGTAGTCGCTCTCGGAGTTGTCGACGAGGTCCATCTTGTTGATCCCGACGATCAGATCCTGGATGCCCAGCGTGCGGGCGAGGAAGACGTGCTCTTGGGTCTGGGGCTGGACGCCGTCGTCCGCCGCGACCACGAGCACGGCGTGGTCGGCCTGGCTCGCGCCCGTGATCATGTTCTTCACGAAGTCACGGTGGCCAGGGGTGTCGACGATGGTGAAGTAGTACTCGTCGGTGTCGAACTCCTGGTGGGCGATGTCGATGGTGACGCCTCGCTCTCGCTCTTCGGCGAGGTTGTCCATCACGTAGGCGAACTCGAAGCCGCCCTTGCCCTTCTCCTCGGCTTCCTCTTTGTGCTGCTCGATGACGTGCTCGGGGACGTTGCCTGTCTCGTACAGGAGGCGTCCGACGAGCGTGCTCTTGCCGTGGTCGACGTGGCCGATAATGGCCAAGTTCTGGTGCGGTTTGTCTGCCATAGGTGTCTCACGCGCAGGGTGCGCTGTACCGGGAGCGTTCGGTAGTTCCGGTTAAAACGATTACGATACACGGCCCGAGAACGCCAGCCTCGGCCGGTTTGGGACGCCTGCCCACGGCCTCGTCGCTGCGGATGACCGACTCGTTCAGGGAAGTCGCCCCACGTCCCCGAGCACTGCGGTCGCGGTCGCCCGACCGCCCGCACCGCGCCCGCTCAGGTTCAACTGGCCGGCGTGGCGGGTTTCGACCTGGACGATGTTCTGGGTCCCAGTCACGGCAAGGGTCCCGTTTTCGGGCACGAGGCGGGGACCGACCCGGACCTCGGGGCCCCCGTCGCCGTCGACGACCTCGCCGACCAGCCGGACGGTGCGGCCGTCGTCGGTGGCGAGATCGAGCGCGCTCGGGGTGAGATCGGTGATGCCGGTGACGTCGGCGTCCGCGAGTGTCGTCTCGCCGTTTCCGAGGACGTTCGCGAGGATGGCACACTTGAGTGCGGCGTCGGTGCCCTCGACGTCGAAGGTGGGGTCGGCCTCCGCGACGCCGAGGTCCTGGGCCTCCGCGAGCACGTGGTCGTATGCGAGCCCTTCGGCACTCATCCGCGAGAGGATGAAGTTCGCGGTCCCGTTGAGCACGCCCCGGACGGCGGTCACGTTCGCCGGGCCGAGATCCGCGATCGTCGAGAGCACCGGGATCGCGCCACCGACGGCGGCCTCGAACAGGACTTCGCCCTCGCTTTCGCGCTCGGCCGCCCGGAGGTCGGCGTACCGCTCGGCGACCGGGCCCTTGTTCGCGAGCACGGCGTGGGAATCGCGATCGAGCGCGTGGCGCACGTGTGAGAATCCAGGTTCGGCGTCGCCGAGGGTCGTCGGCGTGGCCTCGATCAGGGCGTCGTACTCCGCATCGAGCGCGCGATCGATTTCGTCGGTGCCGATGCCTCGGCCCTCGGCCTTCCGTTCGAGAGCGGTCCCGACATCGATGCCGTCGGGATCGACCGTCGCGCTCGTCGAGTCGGCGAGCGCCGTCACGCGGTGGCCGTACTCGCCAGCAAGCTCGGCGACCGCGCTCCCGACCGCGCCACAGCCGATGATCGCGAGTCTCATCGGTCGGCCCCCACGAGCGGCTCGACGAGGAGCAGGTCCTTCTCGTCGGCGACGTCGCGAACGGTGTCGAGCGCACGGTCGCGCTCGCCGGTCTGAGTCGCCAGCCGGAGGCGGGCGCTCGCGGGTTCATCGGTGCCGTCCGGGGCCGATAGTGCGATGTCCGCTACCGAAGCGCTCGCACATTCGAGCCGCGAGAGGGTATCGGAGAGATCGGTCTCGACGAGATCGCCGACGAGCACCACCGAGAGTTCCTCGCCGTAGCGTTCCGCGCCGGCCTGGATGACGTTCACGCCCGCCTCGCGGAGTGCGGTCACGATCGACTCGAAGCGCTCGGGCGTCGCCTCCAGATCGACCTCGACCGGGATATGACCCCGGGGAGTGAGCGAGCCCCGCTCGTGGAAGATCGAGAGGAGGTTCCCGCCGTTGTCGGCGATGGGTTCGAGCGTACGGAGGAGCTCGCCAGGCTCGTCGACGAGTTCGAGCCGCACCGTGTACGCCGAGACCGTGCCGTCGGCCGATTCGCTCACGGCGACCACCGTAGCGTGCGTGCGTCAGTCGTATTCATACCCCCTGCTCGCGGGCCGTCGGGCTTAAACACTCACTTCTCGGCTGGTTCGTTGTTGCCGCGGTTGGTCGTCCGGCCCGAGCGCTCCGCTGCCAGTCGAACCGCTTAGGGTCGCGCCGTCCCAATACTATCCATGTCGGTCGCCCATCAGATCATGGATGTCTTCATCTCGGGATTGATCGCGGGGCTGTCGTCGTTCCTGCTCAGTGCGTTCGCGCCGCGGCTCGCGGTGACGATCGGCGTCATCCTCGCCAGCATGTACTACTTCTCGCGCAACCCGTGGGGCAGCCAGAACGGTGACGCGATCAACGATCGGTTGGACGATCTCTACGACCAGTATCTGCCGTTTTGAGCGGTTGCTGCGGCGGTCGCGGTGCGGCAGCGGCCGCAGTACGGTGGCGGGTGCGGTCCTCGGCGGATCGAGGGCGAGGACGCGACCAACGGGAGCGTCCGAGGGCTCGGGCGGTGCTGTGCGGTTGCGGAGAGCACCAGTGATCCCACCGCGAACGAGGTCGAAGTTCTCGTGAGCGGGTGTTTTTGGTCCAGATTTTTGCGAGGGGTTGAGCGAGCCGAAGGCGAGCGATGCCCCGAAGTAAAAAGGTGGGTACGAAAGGTGGGTTCTAGAAGTAGTCCACGCCGGGCGGGAGTTCGAGCTTCATCCCTTTGCGCTCGCGGATCTCCTTGATCGTCTCGGGCTGGAGGTTGTCGGCCATCACCTGGAAGCCCGCGTTCTCGGTGTTCCACGACGCGCGGCCCTCGGTCGCGGAGCGAATGTCGCTCGCGAACCCGATCATCTCGTCGACCGGCGCGACGCCCTCGACCACCATGAGGTCGCCTTCCTGGTACATGTCGTCGACCTGGCCACGGCGGCCCTGGATCTCGCCCGAGGCGGGACCCATGTGCTCCGAGGGAACGTCGATCCGGACGTTCTGGATGGGTTCGAGCATCGAGATCCGACCGTCGATCAGCGAGCGGTGGACCGCCTGCCGGACGGCGGGGATGACCTGAGCGGGCCCACGGTGGATGGCGTCCTCGTGGAGCCGCGCGTCGTCGAGGCGGATGAGGGTGCCCTGGACCGGCTCTGCGGCGAGCGGCCCGTCGTCGAGCGCCTCTTCCCAGCCCTCGACGACGAGTTCCATCGTCTCGTTGAGGTGCTGAATCCCCTTCGTGTCGTCGATCAGGACGTTCGTCCCGTGGATGGTCTCGACCTCTTGGGAGGTGTCCTTGTCCATCCCTGCCTCTTGGAGCGCCTCGCGGCGTTCCTGTTCGGGCATGTCCATCGACGCCTCGCCGCGCTTGATGGTCTCGACGACGTCCGCCGGGAGGGGTTCGACGGTGAGGTAAAAGCGGTTGTGACGGTTGGGCGACTGGCCCTCGACCATGTCGGAGGGCTGCTGGACGGCTTCGCGGAAGACCACGATGGGCTCACCCGTGGTGACGGGGATGCCCTGGTTGCGCTCGATGCGCTGGGTGATGACTTCGAGGTGGAGCTCGCCCTGGCCGGAGATGAGGTGCTCGCCGGTGTCCTCGTTGATCTCGATCCGGATGGTGGGGTCCTCCTTCGAGACCTGCTGGAGCGTCTCGATCAGCTTCGGGAGGTCGTCCATGCTCTGGGCCTCGACGGACTTCGTGATGACGGGCTCGGAGATGTGCTCGATCGACTCGAACGGTGTCATCTCCACGCTCGATACCGTCGAACCCGCGATCGCGTCCCGAAGGCCGGTGACGGCGGCGATGTTCCCGGCGGGAACGCGCTCGACCTCCTCACGCTCGCCGCCCATGAAGATCCCGACCGACTGGATGCGGTTGGTGCCCGCCGTCCCGGAGACGTAGAGGTCCTGGCCGCGTTCGAGCGTGCCCGAAAACAGTCTCCCGGAGGCGATCTCGCCGGCGTGGGGGTCCATCCCGATATCGGTCACCATGAACACGACCTCGCCCTCGTCGTCGACGAGGCGCATGCCCTCGGCGAGTTCGGACGTGTCGTCGCCACGCCACACGGTGGGAACCCGTTCGGGCTGGGCCTTCACGGGGTTCGGGAAGTGTTCGGCCACCATGTCGAGCACGACGTTCGAGAGCGGCGAGTGCTTGCGGAGCTCGTCGATCTCGTCGTTGCGGTTGTAGTCGATGATGTCGGCGAAGTCGATCCCGGTGGCCTGCATCTGGGGCAGGCTGGTCGCCCAGTTGTAGAGCGCCGAACCGAACGCCACGGTGCCGTCCTGGACCGAGACCTTCCAGCCCTCTTCTTCGTATTTCTCCTCGTCCATCCCACGGATGAGCTCGTTGACGTCGCCGATCACGGCCTGAAGGCGCTCCTGCATCTCTTCGGGGCCTTCCTGAAGCTCGTTGATCAGGCGGTCGACCTTGTTGATGAACAGCGCAGGTTTGACGTTCTCGCGGAGTGCCTGACGAAGGACGGTCTCGGTCTGGGGCATCGTACCCTCGACCGCGTCGACGACCACGAGCGCGCCGTCGACCGCGCGCATCGCCCGGGTGACGTCGCCGCCGAAGTCGACGTGGCCCGGCGTGTCGATGAGGTTGACGAGGTGGTTGGTGTCCTGGTACTCGTGGGTCATCGAGACGTTCGCCGCGTCGATCGTGATCCCGCGTTCCTGCTCGTCCTCCTCGGTGTCCATCGCGAGCTGCTCGCCCGCGAGGTCCTCGGAGATCATGCCCGCGCCGGCGAGCAGGTTGTCCGTCAGCGTGGTCTTGCCGTGATCGATGTGTGCGGCGATCGCGATGTTCCGGATGTTCTCCGGTTCGTCCATCAGCCGCTCGCACTCCTGTACGATCTTTCTACGTCGGCCCATTATGTCGATTCGTACCGGAAGCAGGGTCAAAAGGGTAGTGATACGCTTTTCTCTCGTTAGCCCCTAATTGAGAAGAGGAGCGACCTTTTGAACCAGAACTCTCAAAATCAGTGATGTTTTATACTGCAACTATATTTTCATATTGGTCTACAAGTGATTTCTGAAATTGGTGTACAAATCGTTGTAGTTGGTCAGGACAGTCACTATCTATCTGGTCAAGCACTTCATCAATATTCTCAGATACTTTCCCATTTATGTCAAACCATCCTTCAGCAGCTCCTACACTCAGAATATAGAGACCATGACTCTCAGCAGCGAGTATGAGTTCTCCAATATTTTTGGCGATTTCGTTGTTCACTGAGGATATACCATCCTGCTTGAAATCCGACCACTCAGTACTACTTGATTGGATTTGTTGACATATGCGGTTGCACTCGCTCATCATACTCCCCATATTTTCCCACTTAGCGCTTCAAGAGAATCACGAAATATTGATGGAGACGACAAAATATCAATATCGGCTACGATCACCTGAGGTATCGCTCCTGCTCGTAATACGTTGGCAATTTTAGGTGCATTGTGTATCCTATTACAGGGTATATATTCGGCATTTCTTTCACCAAGGATCTCGTCAGCTACATATCTGTAAACTAACTTATCTGAGCCACCCTCACAAATCACTATTCCTTTTTGGAATACACCGTTCATCACCCTCAAACTAGATAATAGAGAGTCGGAAGATAGGTTAGAAATCACATCTTCCGAAATTTTGTTATACTGCGTATGATCATCGGATCGATTAAGTCGATATACTGTGGTGCCAGCATTTCCAGATAGTACTCCATCTAAGAAATGGGAATTGTGAGTAGAGATTACAATCTGGCCAGAAGTACTCCTTGCGTGTTCAGATAACCAAATGCCAAATTCTCTCGCTTGTGCAGGGTGCAGAAAAGCCTCTGGCTCGTCCAGCAACACGACACGTTGTTGTGCTAAAAGCAGACTTAAGATTACCCCCGCTAAACTCCGATAACCGGCCCCTTGATCATCTATTTTCTCACCTATTTCTTGATCATTTTCCGGATTACCAGTCGGAGTAACTATGTTTCCGTTGATATTATCTAGGTCGTCATCTACTCTGAGTGAGAAGGTGCGAGTGCTACTGAAATCAAGTACTATATCTTGTTGGAAAATGTTGTTGAAAGCACTATTGAGTTCTCTGCGAGCAGAAGGAGCTTCGTAAAGCTTCTGTAGAACATTGGACGGATCTCCCTCATGGAAATTATAAGTTTCACAAGAATTGGCGATTTCGAGCCTTGAAGATGCGTTTAGAAAAGCTACTTTGAATTGCATTAGTCTACGGCGAACCAAATCAGAACTCGTTACATCGCCGCCACTGGTTTGTAGCCCTTCTAATTGGTTTGTGTTGAGATTCTCTGTATTGCGATTGTTAAGACTGGGCGAAATTCCGCTTACATTATGTCTGTTAGCCATATCTGGATTTTCTACGACAGACAATTCCTGCATAAACGCACTATAACTCGTATCTTCATAATCAATATCCGTCACAATAGTAGAATTCGACGCCTCTTGTCCATTTGACATGATACTAGAAATGTCGCGTAGTGTCTGTGATTTCCCAGTATTATTAGGGCCTACTAAAATAACAAAGTCAGATAAATTAACCGTCTCACCGTTTTTGGTCGAGTAATCGTTTATTTTCATTTGGTTTTAAATACCTACCGTCTGGTTGGCTCGCTGAGTAGATGCCAGTAATCCCGTGAGTAGTAAAAACCCACGGTCGGTTCCACTAGTTGTCTGTTTCACTACTGGCGTTGCACTCGGGGGGTTTTCAGTCATCGAAATGATTGCACAGCAAATTTTAGCTGATCCAGATGCCACCAGCAGGCTTTACTGCCAGTGAGTGGATCGGTCACACCGAGTAGGGAGAGGAAACTGTTGTCAGGGCGCAACACCGGCACAAGAGTCATACCCGTCCCAGCCTGTGATGAGTACACATGGACGTTCGCGTGCAGTCAGCCGGCCCGACCGAACCGTTCCTCGGCGCGCGCGACCTCTTCACGACCGAACACGACCTCGATCTCCCGGTCGACGTCCACGTTCGCGACAACCCCGACTCGCGGACCTGGACCGCCCACTACGACGACCACCACGTGCTCAACATCTCCCGCCAGGCGGCGAACTCCGCGATGGCGCGCCCGCTCGCGCTCCACGAGTATTCGCACATGCGCCGTCACGAGACCGACCATCCCTCGCACGTCCAGTCGACGCGGGAGGCGCTCTATCTCGCCTTGGCGGGCCACTCGGTCGAGCGGCGGACGCTCACCCAGTGCTATCAGATCGCGAACCACATGAAGGACATCTACGCCGACGACATCACCCTTACTGTGGCTCCTGCCGACAGGCTAGTGGCGTTTCTGGAGTCGAGCCTCGCGGCCGCGCTCGCGGACCGACCCGCCGATCCGCCGTCGTGGACGCGACTCACGCCCGCGGCCGACCCGGAGATCACCGCGGTCAACGCGGCGTTCGCGCTCGCACTCCTCGAACGCCACGACTGCATCGGCGACGACCATCGGCTGTACGACCTCGCCCACGCCGCCGCGAACGACGCCGCCGGGATCGAAATCGCCGCGTTCAAGCGTCGCTTTCGGGATCTCGGGGCTGATCCCGACGCGGGCGAGTACCGTCGCGCGCTGGTCGAGGCGACCCGTGAGTACGCGACTCGATCGAACTACGCCGCCGACTGACCACCGCTGCTCGTCGCGACTGCTTGGCGGCCGAAAACAGGAAAACCGACGATCGAACCGAAATCAGATTCGGACCGGATCAGCGAGCCGCGGCCGCGACGCGCTCTTTCTCCTCTTTCTGGTTGACCGCGTACGTCTGGACGTCGTAGTTCGCCGCGCCGGTGAGCTGGTCGGCGAGCGCCTCGTGGGCGTCGGTCGGCGACTTGAACGACGCGTTGTACGCGCCCTCAGCGAGGAACTTGAGCGCCTGGTCGACCCGGCGCTGGGGGGCAACGTCCACAGCCTGGGGCACCGAAATCCCGCCGTACTTCAGCCGCACCGTCTCCTCGCGCGGAGCGGCGTTCTCGACCGCGGTGACGAGCACCTGGATCGGGTTCTCGTCGGTCCGGTCGTGGACCTCCTCGAACGCCTTCCGGACGATCCGGGTGGCCTGCTGTTTCTTGCCGGTGTTCGCGTCGGACTGCATCAGCCGGTTGATCAGCCGTTCGACGATCGAGACTTCGCTCTTCTGGAACTGCTTGCCGGCGTGGCGACCCATCGTGTGCTCCACGGGGGTGACGGTGATGTAGCGCTTGGTCGAGGGGTCGTTGTACTCGAACCCCGTGACTTCCCAGCGCTCGAACAGCTGCGCGTCGGTCTCGCTCTCCTCGTCGGTCCCAGCGGGTTTCTCCGGCTCGGGGGTATCCTCTTCGGCAGACATTATCGCACCGGCTTCTCCGCGTTCCCGCGGACGAGTTCGATCAGGCTCACGCCGTTGACCTTCTCGACTTTGTAGTTCACGCCCGAGATGTCACCCATCGCGCGGCCCTTCGCGCCGCCGATCCCCGCGATCGTGACTTCGTCGTGCTCGTCGATGAAGCTAATCGCGCCATCGCCGGGACAGAACGCCGAGACCTGTTTGCCGTTTTTGATGAGCTGGACCCGGACACACTTCCGGATCGCGGAGTTCGGCTGCTTGGCTTCGATGCCGACCTTTTCGAGCACGATGCCCCGTCCCTGGGGAGCGCCTTCAAGCGGGTCCGACTGCTCGCGCAGCCCGCGTTCCCGCCGGGCGTACTCCGAGTCGGACCACCGGTGGCTCTGGCGGTCCTTCTTGAGTTTCCGCGCCGCGTACTTGCCGTTGGCCATATGGACTCCTGTATCCGATGGGCGCACTTAAGCCTCCCTTTTCGGGTCGTGGCAAGCGCTTCGACTGAGACCGTGTGTGGGTGCGGATGGCGCGCGGCGGGCGCGCCGCGGTGCGGTGTGGTTTGCGGAGCGGTGGCGGTTTCTCACTTGTACCGGCAATCGCGGTTCAGCTCTCGTTTCGGCCTCTTTCATTCTCTGAGGTCGTTTCTCTCGTTTTGGATCACATCTTCCACGAGAACGCTACGCTAGTTCGATGTCGTCGATGTCGAAATGCCGCTTCGCCAGTCGCCGCGCGGTCTCGATCCGCCGGCCGTCCGCACCGATCGCCGCGCCCCGGTCGGCCCGATCGACCTCCGCATAGGCCACCGTATCCCGGTTCTCGCTGATCGTGACGTTGTACACCGCGGCGGGCGCGAGCGCGTTGGCGACGAACGCCTCGGGCGTGTCGGCGTCCTCGACGAGCGTGACCGGCCGATCGAGTCGCTGTTCGACTTTTTCGACCATCCGTCCGTCGGGACCGATCGCGTCGGCCATCTCGCCGGCCGCCACCAGAAAACAGACTCGATCGTTCGCATCGTCGAACAGACAGTCGACGGCGGTCGTTCCCGTGACGTCCTCGAACAGCGCGATGTGTCGGCGCGCCGCGTCCGAGAGCGTCACGCGCATCTCAGTCGGCGCTGGTTTCGTCGTCCGCGCCGCCGGCCGCACCGCTCGTGCCGCCCATCCGGAGGTTGACGTCGCCGGTGCCGAGCTTGATCGGCTTGCCGACGATGACGTTCTCGGTCACGCCGTTGAGATCGTCGACCTCGCCGTGGACTGCCGCATCGAGCAGGTGGTTGACCGTGACCTCGAAGGCGGCACGGGCGAGCACCGAGTCCTTCGAGCCCGAGATGCCGTGGCGACCGATCGACTCGATCGTGCCCTCGGCGGTCATGATGTCCGCGACGAGCATGAGGTGGCGGATGTTGACGTTGCCGAGGCCCTGCTCTTCGAGCGTGTCCATCGTCTCCTCGATAATGGTCTCGCGCGCGGCCTCGACCCCGAGGTTGCTGTGGATCTCGTGGATGTTGTTGCACGTCGTCCGCGAGGCGTCGACGCCCTCGATGTCGAGCACGTCGCCGAAGGCCGATCCCTCGGTGTAGAGCACGAACTCCTCGCCGGTGTCGAGCTCCTCCTTTCGGATCACGACCCGCGAGACCTCGTCGATCCCCTTGAACACGATCTCGCGCAGCTCCTCGACGAGCTGGAGCAGATCACGATAGCTCGGCTGCTCGGGTCCGAACTCCACAGTAGTCCCCGACTGGGTGACGTCGACGCCGAGGCTGTCCTCGATGATCTCGGCGACTTCTTCCGGCGTGATCATCCGCTCTTCGAGGGTCTGATCGTTCAGATCGATCTGCACGAGCATGTCGGCGACGTTGGTCGAGACGTCCCCGAGCGCGAGGATGCGCGTCGCCTCGATCCCCCAGACCACCTCGTGGGCCTTCTCGCGGTCGGTCGCGTACTCCCCGTCCAGATGCACCGTCATCATCGGCGTGTCGGGGGTCTTCCGAGCGTCGACGAGTTCGATCAGCCGCGGCAGCCCCTGAGTGACGTCGATCTCCGCCACGCCCGCGTAGTGGAACGTGTTCATCGTCATCTGGGTGCCGGGCTCGCCGATCGATTGAGCCGACACGGTCCCGACGGGATCGAGTGGGTCCACCCGGGTGTCGAGATACCGCTCCTCGACCGCCGTTGCGATCTCGTCGGCCTCCTCTGCGGTCACGTCCCGGTCCTCGATCGTTTCGTACACTTCGTCCTTGAGTCGTTTCGGGAGGTCGGTCCCCTCGACCGTCGACTCGATCCCGCTCGTGATCTCAGTCATCGTTCACCTGTGGCACTTCGATCGGCGTGTCGGTTCGGTCGTCGGCCATCCGGTCGTCGGCGTCCTCCGAGAGATTGGTCGTCGGCTCGGCGACGAACGCCTCGCCGTCGTCCGCGAACTCCGCGGCGAGCACGTCGTCCGCGATCGCCTCGACGTTGACGTCGTTCTCGGTGTCCGAGGAGACCTTCACCGGACTGGTGCCGTCCTCGCCGAACTCGAACTGGACGATGTTGTCGTTGGTGTCCCGGACGGTGCCGTCGTACTGGGTTTCGAGCTCCGACAGCGCGTTGATCAGCCGGCGCTGGAGGTAGCCCGACTTCGAGGTCCGGACCGCCGTATCCACGAGTCCCTCACGGCCGCCCATCGCGTGGAAGAAGAACTCCCGTGGCGTGAGCCCGCCGCGGTAGGAGTGCTCGACGAACCCGTGGGCCTCCGCCGAGAGGTCGTCTGGCTTGTAGTGACTCAGCGTGCGGTCCTCGTACCCGCGATTGATCCGTTCGCCACGGACCGCCTGCTGACCGACGCAGGCCGCCATCTGGGTGAGGTTGAGCATCGAACCACGCGCGCCCGACTCGGCCATGATGACCGCGGGGTTGTCCTCCGCGAAGTGGTCCTCCGCGATGTCACCCGCCGAGTCCCGGGCCTTCCCGAGTGTCTGCATGATCTTCATCTCGAGGGTCTCGTCGACGGTGCGGCCGGGCAGCGATTCGAGCTCGTCGTTCTCGTAGGTGGTGATGAGCTCGTCGATCCGCTCGTAGGCGTTGTCGATGCTCTCGTCGATCTGGGTCTCGGCCGCTTCCGGGATCGACTCGTCGTCGATCCCGATCGAGAACCCGAAGTGCATGATCGCGCGCATCGCGAGCGACGCGACCTCGTTGATGAGCACGCGCGCACGGGTCTCGCCGTGCTTTTTCACGATGCGGTCGACGACCTCGCCGCCGAACGCGCCGACGGCGTCCTCGTCGACGGTTCCCTCGATGAGCTGGCCGTCCTCGATCACGACCGTATCACCGGTCGACGAGCTGAACTCGAGGTCGAGGTCGCCGGGCAGCAGCTCGGAGAAGATCGTCCGGCCGGTCCAGTACGGCTTTCCGTCCTCTTCACCATCAGAATCAGGCAGCCCGTCGACCGCCGTCGCCCGGAGGAGATCGAGCGCCTGTGTCTCGTTGAACCGCGGGATCCCACCGGTCTCGGGGTCGTCGTGGGTGAGGAGATAAGTCCCGCTGATGTGGTCTTGGATCGCGCCGATGATGTTCTCGCCCATCTTCGGCGAGAGGATCTGCTCTTGGACCCGCATCAGCACGCGGGCCTCTGCACGCGCCTCCTCGTTCTGGAGGGCGTGCATGTTCATCTCGTCGCCGTCGAAGTCGGCGTTGTACGGCGGACAAACAGTAGTATTCAGCCGGAACGTCTTGTACGGCATCACCACGACCTCGTGGGCCATGATACTCATCCGGTGGAGCGAGGGCTGGCGGTTGAAGATCACGATGTCGCCATCCGAGAGATGGCGCTGGACCTGCCAGCCGGGCTCGATCCGCTCGGCGAGCTCTTCCTTTGCCTGATCGAGGATCTTCATCACCTTGCCGTCGGGCCGGATGACCCGATTCGCGCCGGGGTGGGTCTCCGCGCCGTTGCGAACGTACTGGCGCGCCTCCTCGATGTTGCGCTCGTTGACGTTCATCGTCTGGGTCATCTCTTCGGCGACCCGTTCGGGAACCCCGACCTCGTTCAGGCTGAGGGTCGGGTCCGGCGAGATAACAGTACGAGCCGAGAAGTTCACACGCTTGCCCGAGAGGCTGCCTCGGAACCGGCCGTCCTTGCCCTTCAGCCGCTGTGAGAGGGTCTTGAGGGGCCGTCCGGAACGGTGGCGAGCGGGCGGCGTGCCTGAAATCTCGTTGTCCATGAACGTCGTGACGTGGTACTGGAGCAGCTCCCAGAGGTCCTCGATGATGAGCTGTGGCGCACCCGCCTCACGGTTCTCCATGAACCGCTGGTTGATCCGGATGATGTCCACCAGCTTGTGCGTCAGGTCGTCCTCGCTCCGCTGGCCGTTGTCGAGGGTGATCGATGGCCGGGCGGTGACCGGCGGCACGGGGAGGACAGTCAAGATCATCCACTCCGGGCGCGAACGCTCGGGATCGATCCCGAGTACCGCGATATCCTCGTCCGGGATCGCTTCGAACCAGTCCCGGATGTCGCTCGGCATCAGCTTGTTCATGTCCTCCTCGGTGAGGTCGACGTCGAGCGCGCGCTCGATCGCCTCGCGATCGGCCTCGCGCGGCCGGAACTCCCCACCCAGAATGTCGTTGATCCGCGAGAGGTCGATGTCGGTCTCGTCGGCGAGCTGTTGGGGCGAGCTACCGGGCTCGTCCGACTCCTCGTCGGGCTGCATCGCCTCGGCGATCAGTTCGGGGTACTCCGCCGCGAGCACGTCCTGGACCTCGTAGTACGTCGTCGGCTTCTCGTGCTGGATGTCGTACTGCTCCTCGCCGCAGTACGCACACCGATCCTTCTTTCGCGCCTGGCGGATCGCGGCCTTCGTCACGTCGTTCACGTCGTCGTCGAGTTCGCGCGCCCGCTGGAGGCGGTTCGCGAACTCGTTGCGCTCCTGTTCGTCGAGCAGGAGTCGCGAGCACTCCCGACAGGTGCCCCGAAGCAGCCGCCGCATCAGCTTCGTGAACCCGACGTGGATCACGGGCGCGGCGAGCTCGATGTGGCCGAAGTGGCCGTTACACGATCCCGAGTGCTGACCGCAGGTCTTGCACTCCAGACCGGGGTCGATCACGCCGAGCCGGGGGTCCATCAGCCCCATGTCGATGGGGTAGCCGTCGTCGTCGTAGGTGTCGGCGGTGATGATCTTCGTCGCGCTCATCTCGCGGTACTCCTCCGGGTTCATCAGCCCGAAGTCGATCGCACCGATCTCCTTTGGTGTTGCGTTCGTGCTCATGTGTAGTCGGTAGTGATCCTCAGACCGCGTCCTCGAGTTCGAGCCGCGGGGCGATCCCCAGCGCCTTCATCTCGTCGAGCAGGAGTTTGAACGCGTAGCTCATCTCGATCTCGTGGATCTCGGTCTCCTCCCCACAGTTCGGGCAGTACACCCGACGCTGCTCGACGTTCTCGACCGCACTCATCCCACACTCCCCACAGACGTAGACGAACTCCCGGTCGGACTCGTCGAGCAGGCGCTCTTTCAACGCCATCGCCGCGCCGTGCCCGATCAGCACGTCCCGCTCCATCTCGCCGACCCGGAGCCCACCCTCGCGAGCGCGCCCCTCGGTCGGCTGGCGCGTGAGCACCTGGACCGGGCCGCGCGAGCGAGCGTGGATCTTGTTCGAGACCATGTGGTAGAGTTTCTGATAGAAAATGGTCCCGACGAAGATCTCGGCGTCGATCTTTTCGCCCGTCACGCCGGAGTACATGATCTCCTTCCCGCTCGAATCGAACCCGTGCTCTTCGAGCGACCCGCGGAGCTCCTCCTCGTCCTCACCGGTGAAGGCCGTGCCGTCGACCCGCCGCCCTTCGAGGGAGCCGACCTTGCCGCCGAGCATCTCCAGCACGTGGCCCACCGTCATCCGCGACGGCAGCGCGTGCGGGTTGATGATGAGGTCGGGCACGACGCCCTCCTCGGTGAAGGGCATGTCTTCCTGGGGCGCGATGTGGCCCACGACGCCCTTCTGGCCGTGTCGACTCGCGAACTTGTCGCCGAGCTCGGGGATCCGCTGGTCGCGCACGGAAACTTTCGAGAGTTTCGAGCCGTCCTCGCCCTGCATCAGCGTCACCGTATCCACCACTCCGGACTCGCCCGAACGCATCGTCACCGATGTCTCGCGGCGTTTCTGGGGCGAGAGGCCACCCATGTCGTCGGGCTCCTCCAGGAATCGTGGCGGCGAGGTCTTGCCGAGCAGCACCGCGCTCTCGTCGACCGTGGTCTCGGGGTTCACGAGGCCGTCCTCGTCGAGGTGGGTGTACGCCTCCTCGCCGCGCGCGCCGCGCACGTCGTCGTCGGGCATCTCGAAGCGGTCCTCCTGACCGCCCGGATATCGTCGTTCCTCGCCCTCGTACGTCCGGAAGAAGTGCGAACGCGCGAGCGCACGATCCACGGAGCCCTCGTTCAGCACCAGCGCGTCCTCGATGTTGAACCCCTCGTAGCTCATGACCGCGACCACGAAGTTCTGGGCCGCAGGCCGGTCGTCGTACCCGATCTGCTCGGTGGTCTGGGTCTTGACCATCGAGAGCTGCGGGTAGTGCAGCAGGTGCTGACGGGTGTCGGGCCGGATACGATAGTTCGCGCTCGGCAGTCCGAGCGACTGCTTGATCATCCCTGCCCCCATCGTAATCCGGGGCGAGGCGTTGTGCTCGGGGTAGGGAATCATCCCCGCGCCGATCCCGAAGATCAGTTGTGGGTCGATTTCGAGGTGGGTGTGATCCTCGGAGAGGTCGTCCTCGTCGACGCCGACGAGGATGTCCTCCTCTTCCTCGGCATCGATGAACTCGATGTAGCCCTGCTCGACGAGATCCTCGAACTCGCTCTCACCGTCTTCGAGTGCTCCGATCTCCTCCTCGGTGATGAGGGGATCGCCCTCTTCGACCACGATGAGGGGCCGTCGCGCCCGGCCGGCGTCGGCGTTGACGATGACTTCGTTGGTGCGGCCCTTGACCGAGACGTTCACCGTCTCGGCCACGTCCCCGCGGCGTCGCGCCTCGCGGATCTGGTGGGCGAGCTGTTCGGGCTGGTCGTGCGTGCCGACCAGGCTGCCGTTCACGTAGACTTTCGCGTCGCGTGCCTGACTCATCTCAATCAGCGCTCGGGGTGACGCCCTCGATGCCGGGGATCCCCTCGACACCCATCGACGCCAGCTCTCGTTTGAGTCCCTGTTCGTCCTCGACGTCCTGTGACAGCTCCATCGCCTGCGCGAAGTTCTTCACGAGCCCACAGTTCGGCCCCTCCGGCGTCTCGGAGGGACAGATCCGCCCCCACTGAGTGGCGTGGAGGTCCCGCGCCTCGAAGTGGGGCTGGCTCCGACTCAGCGGGCTCCGCAGTCGCCGGAGGTGCGAGAGCACGCCCATGAAGTCGGTCCGGTCGACGAGCTGACTCACACCGGAGCGCCCGCCGACCCAGTTACCGGTCGCGATCGGGTGTTCGAGCCGCTCGGTCAGCACGTCGGAGCGAACCACGGTGTTGACCGAGAGCTGCCGGTTCCGCATGTTCGCCCGCTCCAGCTGGTACTTCACGTCGCGCGCGAGTTTGTTGAGCGCCGTCCGGAACAGGTCGGTCATCAGGTCGCCCGACACTTTGAGGCGCTTGTTCGCGTAGTGGTCCTTGTCGTCGGATTCGCGCCGTCCGAGGGCGAGCTCGAAGCACGCCTCGGCCATCCGACAGAGGTAGAACGCCTTGTTGATCCGGGTCTCCTCGTCCGGAACGCCCTCCTCGTGGAGGTGCGGCAGGAGATACCGGTCGATCACGTAGTTCGCACGCTTCAACTGGTAGTTCTTGCCCTGGCCCGACGCGACACGCTCTCCGAGGTCCTCGATCGCGGCTTCCTCGGTCTGGACCTCCGCGGCCTCGAGGTTTTCGAGCATGAACTTCACGATCTCGGGGTCGTCGGAGACCCGATGGACGATCTCCTCGTCGGATTCGAGCCCGAGTGCCCGAATGAGGGTCACGAAGTTGATGCTGCCCGACACCGAGGGGAAGCTGACTTCGAGCAGCCCCTCTCGATTGCGCTCGCACAGCACCAGCGCGCGGTACCCACGACGCTGGCTGAACGTCTTGGCGACCTGGATCTCGTCGCCGTACTTCGAGTCGTACTCGGCGAGGATCTTGTTCGGTGCGAGGTCCTCGCTGGTCATCAGCACGCGCTCGGAGCCGTTGACGATGAAGTAGCCACCGGGGTCGGCGGGGTCCTCGCCGAGCTCGATCAGCTCCTCGTCGGTCGCATCGGCGATGTTGCACTTGTCCGAGCCCACCATGATCGGGAGCCGCCCGATCTGGGTCTCGGCGGTGTCGACGACGCGCTCTTCCTCTTCTTCGCCACCCACCACGACCGCCATCTCCATGAAAACGGGCGCGGAGTAGGTGATGTTCCGGAGCCTGGCCTCTTGGGGATAGAGCCGCTCCTCACTGCCGTCGGCCTCGCGGACGCGGGGCGTCACGACCCGTACGTCACCGAGTTCGACGTAGACGGGCTCCTCGCCCTCCTTGTCGCCGATGTCGGTGTCGATGGTCTCCTTCTCGTCGACCACCTGCTGCATTCCGCGGCCGAGGAACGCGTTGAACGACCGGAAATGGTGCTCTGCGAGCCGCTCGCGGGAGAAGTACTCTCGCGAGATCGAACGCCTGTCTTGCCTGTTCATTCTACCACGAGTCGGTATACGACCGCCTGGTCCGTCGTTCGGGAGTCCCGGACGATCCGGATCACGTCGCCCGCGGCGGCGTCGTCGGGGAGTGCCGGGTCGGTACGTTTGATCTTCGGAAGGTCGGTGCGTCTGATGTCGTACTCGTCGAGCACCTCGTCGATCTCGTCGTCTTCGACGATCGTGTGCTCGGGAACGAGCGTGTGCTGACCTACGTCCACCATGTGTGTCTGACCGGGGGAGAAGTGGCTATCACGAGATACTACAGGGCCTACGCCGTGGGGCGACTTAAGCGTTGTCAACGCCGCCAGCGTGGGCTGGCAGGCGCAGTTCGGACCCGCTCGTTCGGTTCGAGATCGTCGAATCGATCGTGGCTGCACCGACGGTCGGGGGGAACATAGCGTTTCGGGCTTCCCCGGAGAGCGGTGGATCAGTTTGGAAACCCTTAAGGGCATCTCCGGGTAAGAAACTGATGTCGCTTGCCCGGGTGGTGTAGTGGCCCATCATACGACCCTGTCACGGTCGTGACGCGGGTTCAAATCCCGCCTCGGGCGCTTTCTCTGAATCCAACCCACGAGCGACCAGCTTACTGTGTCGCGAGCAACCGAATTCCGAGAACGACTGTCCGGTGATTTGAACCCTGCCGGTCGCGCGCAGCCGAACGGAGTGAGGCCGACCGTCTGGCTCCGGTTCAAATCCCGCTTCGGGCGCTTTCCTGTCGACGCCGATTCGCGAGCGTCGTTGATCGGCAGACGAACGCTGGGGCGGTACTGAGAGCTCCATCCATCGGTTGTCCCCTGTAGATGGACGTGTGACGCCCGCGAAACGATCAAGCGGACAGTAACTACTGGAGACGAACAGTGTCGTTCTCGGTATCGATCCGAATCACCGTGGATCACCGGGGTCGAAACGTCGATCGCACGTCAACAAAGAAGGGCCGTCGACGGAAGCGCAGCAGGGACGCGGACGATTAGTTGTCGAGCGATTCAGGCTGGGTGGTGATCGAGACCGAGTCCTCGACCGAAGCCTCGAGCAGCCGACCAGTGTAGTTGTAGACGTCTCGAGAGTTGCCAACGCCACCCTCGACCGACTGACCGTCGTCCGTGATCGGGTCGGACGAGCTGTCGGCGTGTTCGAGCTCGCCGGTGACTTCGAGGGAGTAGTCCGTTGGGCCGGTGCTCTCCTTGCCGATCACCTTGATCGTCTGCGTGTCCGCGTCGAGCTTGAGGATCGCGCGATCGTCGACTTCGAGCTCGACGATCTCGCCCTCGTACTCGTAGCTGTCGCGCCACTCGTTGACGCCGCCCGAGGCGGTGTTCTCCGAGATGTCGTCGTTGTCGTCCGCGGTCGCTCCGCCGGTTTTTGCCTTTTCGAGATCGCCGCTCGTCGCGAGCTCGTAGGGGATGCGGCCGCCGGACGTGTCGGTGTCCGTGACGACGAAGTTCGCGCTGTCGGACGGTTTGGGAACGTCCGATTCGTCGATGTTGCCGCTCAACTTGTCGTCCGATCCGGCACCGTCGGAGTTACCCGACGAGGAATCGTCGGACGAGTCGTCCGAGGCCTCATCCGATGAGCTTTCCGAGGAGTCGCTATCCGACGAGCCATCGTCACTGGACTCTTCATCCGACGATCCCGAGTCGCTCGATGAATCATCCGACGAGCCGTCACTCGACGAGGAGTCCTCCGAGGAACCACCGGACGACGAGTCACTCGAATCGTCGTTCGAGGACGATTCGGACGAGGTGTCCTCACCCGACGACCCATCCGAGCCCGACGACGAGCTACCGGTGTAGTTCGACGAGCCGAGGCTCGGTGCGGGACAGGTCCCGCTCTCTTGGATGTTGCTGACGTTCACGTTGCCGCTCTTTACGCGGACCGCCTGTGCGCTCGCGTTGACGGTGGTGTTTGCCACCCGGCTGCCGTCACAGTTGTGGAGCGCGATACCGACGCGACCGCCGCCGGTCTGCTGGATACAGCTGTCCTCGATCGTGGTGTTCGGTCGATCCTCGATCAGGACGCCGACCGCGTTGGAGGCGTTGCCCGTGACGCTCACGTTCTTGAGCGTCCCGCCCGCGTTGCCGCTCGACCCGTTGGGCGATTTGCCGCGGATCGCGTACGCTTTGTCTGGGTTGAACTCCACGCGGGTGTTCTTGATACTGAACGAGGGGTAGTTCCCGAAGATCTGGATCCCGCCGTCGGCGTTGACCTCGGGGCCGATGCGGACGTCACAGTTGCGGACCTCAGCGCCCGAGCCGCCACGGTCGCTTTCGAGCCGGATCCCCGAACCGTTGAGCATGTCGTCCGGGTTCGGACTGTTGCTGTCGGAGAGATCGGTCTCGATGGTGGCACCGTCGACGTAGCTGCCGGAGCTGCCGATCCGGACCTGTGAGAGGTCGTTGTTCTTGTAGGTACCGCCCTCGACCTGGACGGCACCAGGTGTCCGGCTGGCGTACACACCGTTGTTCGAGAAGCCTTCGACGTTGCAGTTCCGAAGGGTGAGTGTCCCTTTGTGGTTGCTACCGACCCAGATACCCGTCCGGGCGTACGCACCCATCTTGCCAGCGTTGTGTGCGGTGAGGTTCGAAACGACGCCCTGGCCACCGGACGACCGGACGGCCGCGGCGAACGCGTCGGACGCGGCATCGCTCGACGCCCGACCCTGACCGACGATCGAGAGACCGTGGACCTGGAGGTTGTCGTCCGGGGCACACTGCACCAACGGGGTTGCGCCGTTCTGGTCGACGGTGATGTTCTCGATCAGCAGCCCGTTGCCGTTGTTGATCGTCAGCAGTTTGTCGTCGAACCCGCCGGAAACGACGAACGTGACGTCGCCCTCGCCGACGATCCCGAAGTTATCGTACCCGTTGAGTGCGTTCTTTCCGTTGAACTTGTAGGTTCCCGATGGGAACTTGAGCAGCGTGTTGCTGCCCGCGGCCGACTGCAGCTTGCCGTCACACGCGCTGTTGCCGTTCGGGTCACAGCCGGCGTCATCGACCATATCGACGACGTTGTCGAAGCTGATTCCGTGACGCGACTCCGCTGCTCCCTCCCCAGCGAGCAGTGGTACCGACGCCACGGCCGCTCCGGCGGCCTTCAGATACGTACGGCGGTTCGTTCGAACGCCCTCGCCTGTGCTATCGCTGTCGCCTCGTGCTCCGTTGCGCGGCATCACCTGTTCATTAGGCATTTGTAAGATACCCGTTCTGGCCAATTACCTACGTTTACTATTAATTCGATCGTAGTTGCTGGCTGTTCACGTTCTAGACTGCATAATTAGTTCTGGTATAGTGTGAAACAATCCCTCAGCTGGGGAACATCGCGCGAGTGTGGAGTGTTTCCACGGTGCGGGTGCTGTCGGAAATGGTGGGTCGAATCGGGTGATCGACGGTGCGAGAGCGAACCGCGAGGGGAAGCATCGCATTCGTGCGTTCGGATGGACGAAGCTGCAACGACGACTACTCCCAATCGATCCAGTCCTGTTCCCAGCCCGAACGACGCTGTGCGGTCCGTTCCGCACGCTCGCGGTCCTCACGGTGGGTTCGGTTTCGCTCGACGGTATCCGACTGTTCGCCCTCGACGAGCAGCGGGGCGAACGATACCGGGCCGAAGCGCTCCGTGGCTCCGTCCTCGACCGCGACGAGCGATTGATCCTGCGTGCCGACGGGGAGGACGAGACGACCGCCGGCGGCGAGCTGCTCTTCGAGCGCGCGCGGCGGGCTGACGGCGGCGGCCTCGACGAGAATCCGATCGAACGGGGCGTACGCCGCCAGTCCGTGTGTGCCGTCGCGTCGGTCGACGAGCACGCCGTCGTAGCCCGCACGCGCGAGATTTCGGCGAGCCTCGATCACGAGCCGGCGCGAGATATCGATCGCGTGGACGTTGTGCTCGCCCGCGATCGCCGCACAGATCGCGGCGGTGTAGCCGACACCAGCGCCGACCACCAGCACTCGGTCGCCGGACTCGGGCGCGAGCGCCTCGACGAGCCGTGCAGCGGTGCTCGGTGCGAGAACGCGCGTGCCCGCGTGTTCGACCGTGTGGTCGGCGTATGCGGCCGCGTCGTCGACGAACTCGTGGCGGGGGACCGTCCGCATCGCGGCGCTCACCCGCTCGCTCTCGACGACGGCCTTGCTCTCGTGCTCGAGGCCCGCGACCATGTCGTCGCGAAGCGTCGCGGCATCCATGACCGAAATTCGCCCTCGAACGTCTTGAACTGCCCGACAGTGCCGCTACGCACACCGACCACGAGAAACGACTGACGATCGGACTGTCGACGCCGGGCCGACGCCACACCTCACTTCCGCGAGCACTCACTCCGACTGCATCGGGACGAACCGCACGCCACCGTGGCGCTCACGATCGAGCCCGCCGTCGGCCTGCTTGGTCGCGCGCACGAGCGTCTGTCGCCCCCGGCCGATCGGAGCGACGATCTGCCCACCGGGTTTGACCTGCTCGACGACACGCTCTGGGAAGTCGGCCGCGGCGCAGGTGAGGTAGGCGGCGTCGTAGGGCGCGCCCGCGGGCCAGCCCTCGTGGCCGTCGCCGACCCGCACGTGGACGGCGTATCCCAACCTGTCGAGGCGCTCGCGGGCGTCCGCGCCGAGCGGTTCGTGGAACTCGACGCTGTAAACCTCGCCGGCGTCGCCCCCGGCCTCGGTGTCGTCGGTTCTGGCCCCGACCGCCGCGGCGGTGACCGCGGCGTGGTAGCCACAGCCAGTGCCGATTTCGAGCACGTGATCACCGGGGTCGAGTCCGAGCAGGTCGGTCATCATCGCGACCATGTGGGGTGCGCTGATGGTCTGATCCTCGCCGATCGGGAGCGGGCGGTCGGCGTAGGCGCTCTCTTGGTGGGACTCGGGAACGAATTCGTGGCGCGGCACGCGGCGGAGGGCTTCCCGTGTCACGTCGCGTTCGATCCGGCCCTGTCGATCGAGCCGGTCGACCAGCCGCTCTCGCTGGGCCGCCCGGTCGGTCATCTCACCAGACCGACCACGCGCCCGAGGACTCGTCGTCGGCGTAGAGCCGATCGATGTCCTTCGCGAACGCCATGTCCTCGTCGTGGTCGAGTCGGGCGAAGCCGTAGCCCGTCGCGTCCGCTCGGAGGTGGATCCCCTTCACCGTGAAGCTCTCGTCGGCGAGGTCCTCGCGCTCGCCGACGGTGAACTCGTAATCGCCCGGCACTTGGAGTTCGATGCTTCGGGACTCGTCGCGGCCGTCCTGTGGGTTGAGCGTGACGTCCACGCCGACGTTCCCGACGACGCGAGTCCAGATCGTGTCGATGTTCTCGGCAGCGGCGCTCTCGGGGCGCTGGTCGTCACCGACTTCGAGGCTGGTGATCCTGACTGTGAGAAGGGCTTCGGGCGTGTCGAGGACGAACTCCTCGCCCTCGGCGAGCGACTCGCCCGCGGGAACGTCGGTCGCCGTCGAAAAGGACTCGCCGTCCTGGGAGACGATCACGTCACAGTCGACGGTCTCTGGTTCCTCGATTTTGGTCTTGTGGGTGTGGCTGCACTCGGTACACCGCACCGTGGTCTGGCCGCCCGGTTTCAGCACTTCGTGGACGACCGGCTCCGCGGGCGAACACGACGGACAGGCGACCGCAACGCGCTCTGTAGCTTCGCTCATGTCTACCGCTACTTCGTGAGTGTGTAAAAGCGTCCGGTGTGGCGGGCCGGTCGTCGGGCCCGGTTCGGCGGCGGTCGGGGTCGAGCGGCACTCACAGCGTCCACCGGCCAGTTTCGGTTCCACACTCCTCGCAGAGAGTGAGACGAGCGTCGCCCTCGTCTGCCGACGTGATCCGGTTCGGGGTGCGCTCGCCACAGGTCGGACACTCGCGCAGCACGGTCTGCTCGCCGTATTCGAGGGGGGCGCCGAGCGCGAGCGCGGTGACCCGCTCGTCGCCCTCGTTGACGCCACGCTGGTACTCCCCGGGCGGAAATCGAACGACCTCGCCCGCCGCGACCGAAACCGATCCCGTTTTCGTCTCGAACGTCGCCGTGCCGGAGAGCACGTAGAACACCTCCTCTTGGATCTCGTGAACGTGGTAGCCGTAGGCGAAGCTGTCGCCCGGTTCGAGCTCGTAGTAGTTGATCGCGAGATCGGTCGTGCCGAGCGCTTCGGTCAGCGGCCGCATGATCGCTGCGGGCTGGATGACGGGATCGACATCGTCGATATCGACTTTCTCCATCGGAGGGACGTGGGGGGACGGGCACAAAACGGTCACGTCCCGCCGATCGGAACCAGCATTCTCGTGGTCGTTCGGCCGACAGTCCCCACTCAGAGCGGGTCGCGAACCCCTTCCGCGTCGACCGTCGCTGCGTAGATCGGCAACGTCGGCAGGACGGTCTCGACGGCCCCGGTGTTGAACTCCCGGAACAGCGTTCGTACGTCCTCGATCGTTTCGTCGTCGAACCCCGCGCCTCGCAGGTCTTCGGGCGCGAGACGGGGCGTGTAGGGTGTCGACTCGACGAGCGTCGTCGTCAGCTCCGCCGTGTTCTCGCGCGCTCGATCGAACCCGTCGGACTCGAAGAACGGTTCGAGATCGTTCCACGCGGCGTCGAGAACGCTCGGCCACTGGGCGAGACAGCGGTAGATGCTCGGTAGGTCGTCGCCGAGACCGTGAAACGACTGGATCGACGAGACGGTTTCGTCGAGACCGTCGGGAACCGCGCCGGGGGCGATCATCGTCGGCGAGCGGCCACGGTCGGTGTCGAGCCACGCGGGAAACGGGGCCGTTGCCGCGCGCGTCGCCGCCGGGTCGGTGCCGACGGCTCCGTCGTGGAGCGCCCGATCCATCGTTTCGAAGAGGAACACGAGCCGGGGCGCGACGACGTCGAAGGTGGCCAGTTGGCCTCGGAGCGTGTCGTACTCCGCCGGGGAGACGTCGACCACCGAGCGTCGGTAGGTCGGGATCCCGATTGCCTCTTCGAGTTCCGAGAGGACTGTATCGCGGTACGCGACCGAGTACCGGGCGAACGCCCGGGTGTCGAACAGCGGCTTCAGCTGTCCCCACGCGTACTCGAGAAAGCGCGGGGCGTTCGCCATCGTCGTTCGGAAGATCCAGTTGACGATCGGTGCGCGAAAGGTCCGCTTGATGTCGTCGTAGACGCCACGCTGGCGGCCCGTCGCCTCGATCTCGTAGCACTGTTTGCTGGTGTCCATGGCACTCGATTTCACTCCGATTCATCAAAAGCGTTCGTTCGGGACGGCGCTCCGTGGGGCTCGTCCGCCCTATCCAGTCAGTCGAGCTTCACCATGACTTTCACCGCCTCCCGCTCGTCCATCATCCGATACCCCTCGGGGACGCCGTCGAGATCGACGGTTTCCGTGAAGATCGGCGACGGATCGAGCGTTCCCTGGAGAACGTCGGCCATCAGCTCGTCGACATACGCACGAACGGGCGCGACGCCACCCTGGAGCGAGACGTTCTTCCCGAACATCGTGCCGAGGAAGCCGGTGCTCTCGACACCGAGGGGAACGCCGACGTAGCCGATCGTGCCGCCTGGACGGGCGACCGCGGCAGCGGTCTCCATCGAGGACTCCGCGCCGACGCATTCGAGAACGTGGTTTGCGCCGCCCGCCGTGAGTTCGCGTGCTTCCTCGATCGCTTCCTCGCCGCGGGCCGAGATCACGTCGGTCGCCCCGAACTCACGCGCGATGTCGAGGCGATCCTCGTGATGGCCCATCGCGACGATCCGCTCCGCCCCGAGACGCTGTGCGGCGAGCACGCCACAGAGCCCGACCGCGCCATCGCCGACGACCACGGCAGTGTCGCCAGCGCCGACGCCCGCACTGACCGCGGCGTGGTGACCCGTCCCCATCACGTCCGTCAGCGGGAGGAGGGCTTCGAGCACGTCCTCGTCGTTCGCGTATCGGTCGGGAACCCGGACGAGCGTTCCGTCGGCGAACGGCGCGCGGACTTTTTCGCCCTGTGCACCCCCGCCGTCTTCGCCCCACGACAGGTCGTGGACGCAGGACGTGTAGAGCCCTTTCCGGCAGAACTCACACTCGCCACAGGAGATCGAGAACGGCGCGAGCACCCGATCGCCCGGCTCGACGTGGCGGACGTCCGATCCCACTTCCTCGACGACCCCCATCGGTTCGTGGCCGATGGGCGACCCCTCGGGGAGATCTTGTTGGCCCCGGTAGAACCAGAGGTCGGATCCACAGATCGCCGTGTGGGTGATGCGGACGACGGCGTCCGTCGACGCCTCGATTTCGGGGTCGGGAGTGGTTTCGATACGAACGTCGCCGGGATCGCGAAAGACAGCTGCCTCCATGCTCGGTGAGTCGGGGCGGCGACGACAAAGAACCCTCAGCTACCGGCAACCGTCAGCCTTCGACCGTCGGCAGCGTCACTTCGTCGCCCTGCTCGCGGCTTCGCCGCTCGCACTATCGCGGAAGTTCCACTTCCGCACCATCTCACGGTGTTACTGTTCGATCGTCGGGAGGTCTACGACCTCCCCATCAGCATAAACGGTCGGTTCGCGGAGGATCCCGTCGAGGTGGAGCGGCGCTTCAACGTCGCCGCCGATGCCGTGATCGTCGCCGATGGCGATGTGGACAGTGCCGGCAGCCTTCTCGTCGAGCAGGACCGATCCCACGAGCTCCGTGACCGCGAGGTTGGTCCCGATGCCGAGCTCGGCGAGGTTGTACGCGTCCTCGCCGACCTCCTCGGCCGCGCTTTCGATCTGGTCGCGGATCGCGTCGTCGGACACCTCGGTCACGGAGCCGTCCTCGACCTCGAACTCCAGCTCGCGGTCGAGCAGCCCGTGGGGCATCATCGTGCCGTCGACGACGTACGTTCCATTGGCGGTTTCGGGGCTGACGAACACTTCTCCGGCGGGAAGGTTCGACATCGCGCCGGGCTCGTGGACGATCCCGGTGTCTTCGAGCCACTCGCGATCACCTGGTTCGAACGTGATGTCGGTGCCAGCCGGCGACGTCACGCGGATCTCACTCGCGTCGGTGACCGCGTCGTGGATCTCCTCACAGCACTGCTCGATCTCGCGGTAGTCGGTGTCGAGTCCCGTTCGGAACACGTCCTCGGTGATCCCGGGAAGGGTGGCGACTCGTGCGCCGACCTCGTTCGCACGCGAGCGCGCCCGCGTGTGACTCAAGCTCTTCGTCGTCGGACAGAGCACGACATCGGTCCCCCGCATGGCGGCCGCGACGGGGGCTGGCGGTTCGGTCCCGTGCTGTTCGCCCGGCGAGTAGCACGCGATCACGCAGTCCTCGGTCAGGTCGCGTGCGGCGTCGTACAGCGCCTCCCCGATCGCGCGACGTTTGTCGTCGGTCACTACCACACACGACTCGTTCGGCCTGAGCGCGAGACACTGGTTGACCGCAGTTTCGGCCGCGGTCGAGAGCGCCCCCTCGCCCTCCCCACGTTCCCGTTCCTGGCTCATGCTCGACGGTGGGGACCCGACCGCGTTAGGCTTTCGGCCCACCTCGAAACGATTATTCCGCTCGCCCGTGCAGGGCCGATCATGCTTCGAGTCGGGGTCAACGGCTACGGTACCATCGGCAAGCGCGTCGCGGACGCGGTCCGCGCCCAGCCGGATATGGAAGTCGCCGGCGTGGCGAAAACCCGTCCGAACTTCGAGGCCGAGCGTGCGGTCGCGAAGGACTTTCCGCTCTACGCCGCTGTCGAGGAGCGCGCCGATCAGTTCGGGGAGGCGGGGATCGATCTCGCCGGAATGGTCGAGGAGCTGATCGAGACGGCGGACGTGATGGTCGACGCCACACCGTCGGGAATCGGCGCGGAGAACAAGTCCCTCTACGAGGAGTACGACACGCCCGCGCTCTATCAGGGCGGCGAGGACGCCGAGCTCGTGGACACGAGCTTCAACGCGCGCGCGAACTTCGCCGACGCCGCCGGGGCCGACCACGTCCGCGTGGTCTCGTGTAACACCACCGGCCTCTCGCGCCTGGTCGCACCGATCGAAGAGGAGTACGGCATCGAGAAGGTCCGCGCGACGCTCGTCCGGCGCGGCGGCGATCCCGCCCAGAGCGGACGCGGCCCGATCAACGACATCCTGCCGAACCCGCGAACCCTGCCCTCCCACCACGGTCCCGACGTCAAGACGATCTTCCCCGACCTCGCGATCGATACCCTCGGTCTCAAGGTGCCGGCGACGCTGATGCACACCCACTCGATCAACGTCACGCTCGAATCCGACGCGACCGCCGACGCGGTCCGTGACCTCCTCCGTGACGAATCCCGGCTGTTCGTGATCCCCGAACGCTTCGATATCGACGGCGCGGGCGCACTGAAGGAGTTCGCGCTCGACGCCGGCCGGCCGCGGGGCGACCTCTGGGAGAACTGCATCTGGGGCGAGTCCATCACCGTAGAGGACAGCGGTGCGTCGAAGACGCACCGAAACGGAGGCGGCGGAGCCGCCGGAGACGATCTCTACCTGTTCCAGGCCATCCATCAGGAATCCGACGTCGTGCCCGAGAACGTCGACGCGATCCGCGCGGTCACGGGCTCCGCCGACGCCGCCGAAAGCGTCGCCACCACCGACGACGCACTCGACATGGGGTTCTGACGCGAACCCTTTTGTCCCGTCCTGACCTACCGACGTCCATGAGACGGGACGACCGTGACGACCACGATCCTTTCGGGGATATCTTCGACGAGATCGAGCGGATGATGAACGACATGGTCGGCGGCGACGTGAACATCCAGACCGACACCGTTGGCGGCAGCGATCCCCACGTCAGCGTCTACGAAGACGAGGATCGCGTGCGCGTCGTCGCGGATCTCCCCGGCGTCGACAAGGAGTCGATCGATCTCACCTGCGACGGCCAACGGCTCACGATCGACGCCACCGGCGACCGCCGCGAGACCACCGAGCGTGTCCGCCTGCCCGTCCGCGTCGACGAACGCTCCGCGAACGCGACCTACAACAACGGCATCCTCGAAGTCGTCTTCGACCGGACCGACGCCTCCGCGGACATCGATCTCTAAAGCCCCACCTTTTTACTTCGGGGCCTCACTCGCCTTCGGCTCGCTCAACCCCTCGCAAAAATCTGGACCAAAAACTCCCGCTCGCTCACTTCGTTTGCTCGCGGTGGGATTGCCGGCACTTTCCGCCCCCGCAACTGCACAGCACCGCTGAAGCCCTCGATCACTCACTTCGTTCGCGATCTCGCCCTTCATCCGCCAGGAGAGCAGGCTCTCCTGAGCCTCGACTCGCTCCGCTCGTCGAGACGCCAGGCCCGCACCGCCACAGCCGCCGCATCGCCGGTCACACCTGATCCTCGATGAGCGCCGCGAGATCGTCGTAGAATCCGGGTTCGTACTTCGTCTTATCGTCGATCGTCGGCCTCGCGTTGGTTTCGGAGACCACCGTGCGGTCGTCAGTCACGAGCAGATCGACGCCGAGCCACGGAATCCCCAGTTCGTCGGCAGTGCGCTCGGCGAGATCGCGGAGATCGTCGTCGAGATCGACCCCTTCAGCCTCAGCTCCGCGATGGACGTTGTGCTTCCACCGCCCTACGCTCCGGGCCGGATCGGGCAGCCGCCGCTCGACCGCGCCGACGTACTCGCCGTCGATGCACATCGCGCGGTAGTCCTTCGCGTCCGGGACGTACTCTTGGACGAGGAAGGACCGATCGCCGGTTGCCTGGTAGTCGTGGACCAGCGCGAGGTAATCCGCGACCCCGAGGAAGGAATCGAGATCACCGACCTTCACGACCCCTGTCCCGCGCGTCGTGGAGTTCGGTTTCACCACGACGGGTGGCTCGAACCGCTCGAAAACGTCCTCCAGTTCGTCGTCGTCGACCGGGTTCGAGACCAGCACCGTGTCGGGCACTGGAACGCCAGCGCGAGCCAGCCGCGCGATGACGTCGGCCTTGTTTCGGGAGGTCAGGATCGCCTCGCGGTCGTTGACCCACGGCACGTCGAGCAGCGCGTCGGCGACCCCGCCCTCCATGATCCGCGAGGGATGGACGAATCCGACGTCGAACCCGTCGAACTCGCTCGGTGGATCGGTGAGGTGCGTCGTCCGTTCCTCACACTGGACGTGCCGGGCGTCGATCCCACGATCGGCTAACGGATCGCCCATCCGCTCGAAGGTCTCCTCTCGTGTGGCGACCGCGAGGGTCAGCATGGCGAATCGACGGCGGCCGGAAGGAAAAGCGTTCGAGAAGCGGGACGGTTCGAGGGCTGCCGTCAGACGACGAGGAGTTCCTCGCCGCGCTCGACGGTGACGTCACACGGCGAGCCGATCTTGTTGTACGCACGCCGGAGTGCTTCCTTCGCGACGTCGGCCTGGTCGACGTCACACCAGATGGTGAAGATCCGCTCGCCCGCGCCGACGCGCGCGGCGGTGCCAACGGGCTTGCCGAACGCCTGGCGCATCCCATCGGAAACACGGTCCGCGCCCGCGCCCGTCGCCTGCTTGTTCTCTCGGAGAACGTGGTGGGGGAACTTCCGGAGGATCATCTTGTAGTTGCCCTCGCCGAGGTTCTTCAGGAGGTGGCGGTTGGCCGACAGCCGCGAGGACTCCATCGCGCCGTGGCGGAGCTGGAGCTCCTCCTCGACCGAGAGGCTGATCTGGACGGGGTAGTCGTCGGGATCGGCCCGAACGTCGCCCATCTTGTGCTGTGCGATCTTCGAGCCGGGGATTCCGGTGATGTACTCCTTCCGGGTGTAGGGAGGCTTCGAGATCTCCCGATACATCGAGGCAGGTTTCTCGGACATGATCTTACCGACGGGAGGCCGACGGCGCGAATAAAGCCTTCGAAGCCGGCGTGTGCCGTCTGCATCGCCGACGGGGCTTTGGGTCCCGAGACCGTACTGTGGCCGTGAATCAACTCATCGACGGCGAATGGGTGACGGACGCCTACGAGTCCACGAACGACGACGGCGAGTTCGACAGACAGGAGACGAGCTTCCGTGACTGGATCGAACCGGACCCGGACGCCGAGTTCCCTGCCGAGGCGGGGCGCTACCATCTCTACGTCTCGCTGGCCTGCCCGTGGGCCCACCGGACGCTCGTCACGCGCGCGCTGCGTGGACTGGAGGACGTCATTTCGGTCGATATCGTCGACCCCTACCGCGCCGAGGACGGCTGGCAGTTCACGCCCGAGCGCGAGGGCGCGACCCCCGACATGGTGAACGGGTTCGACTACCTCCGGGAGGCGTACGTCGCAGCCGATCCCGAGGTCACTGGCCGCGTGACGGTGCCCGTCCTCTGGGACACAGAGCAGGACACGATCGTCAACAACGAGTCCGCGGAGATCATGCGGATGCTCGACACCGCCTTCGGGGAGTTCGCGAACGACGCGACGCTCTACCCCGACGGCCACAGGGACGAGATCGACGAGACCATCGATGCGGTCTACGAGCCGATCAACAACGGCGTCTACCGCGCGGGCTTCGCGGGCACCCAGGACGCCTACGAGAACGCGGTCGCCGAACTGTTCGACGCGCTCGATCACTGGGAGGACGTGCTCGCCGATCAGCGCTATCTCTGTGGCGACGTGCTCACCGAGGCCGACATCTGTCTGTTCACCACGCTGATCCGGTTCGACGACGTGTATCATACGCATTTCAAGTGTAACGTCCGGAAGATCGCGGAGTACCCGAACCTCTGGAACTACCTGAAGGAGCTCTACCAGCTGCCTGGGGTGGCCGCAACGGTGAACATGGATCACATCACCGAGCACTACTACGAGACCCACACGGATCTGAATCCGAAACGGATCGTCGCGGTCGGGCCGAATCACGACTTCGGCGCGGAACACGACCGCGAGCGGCTGGCCGGGGGGCCGCCGCAGAGCGTGACCGCGAGAGCGGCGGACGACTGACTTCGTCCTGTTTCACTGTCGTCAGGCCGACTGTTGGTTCCGAGAATCGGATCGTCCCGCTATCCCGTGGCGTCTGACAGCCTTGGCGGAGGCAATGGAAATCATCGTACGCTCGCGTCCTCCCTCTGATCCGGCAAATATCCGGTCAAGACAGTAATGGTAAATACTTATGGATGGATGGGTTCATCCATAGCTATGGACGATATTTTCGCGGGCCAGCTCATGACGACTGATCTGTACACCGTCAGTCCGGAGACACTCGTCGAGGAGGTGGCGGGGACGATGCTCGACAACGAGATCGGCTCGGTTCTCGTGGTCGACGAGGACAACCAACTCCTGGGGATCGTCACCACCACCGACTACGTCGGGATCGTCGCCGAGAGCCACCCGAAGGCCGAGACCACGGTGGAGCGATACATGACCACCGACGTCGTGACGGCCACGCCCCAGGACTCGATTCGCGACATCGCGGACGCGATGATCGAACACGGGTTCCACCACGTGCCCGTCGTGAGCGACCCCGAGGGCGTCATCGGCATGGTGACGACGAGCGATCTCACGGGGTACATCTCGCACGTTCAGACGCCGAGCCCTGCGTAGTTCCCCGAGACGGGGCAGGCCGGACCGGAGGAACGAAGCCCGTCACGCCAGTAGATCGGTCCATGGCCGATCGACGCGATATCGACAACGCTAGGGAGAAAATCGACGACACGCCCACGATCGCGTGCAGCCGGTGCGATCGCGAGTGGGATCTCGCCTACGAACTCGACGAACTCCACGCCGGCAACGGGGCGCTCGAACAGTTCGCGCTCGATCACCGCCAGCACACGGGTCACTTCCCCGACGACGTTACCCCGTGGCTCGCGGAGTGCCGTCGCTGTCCGGACCACGAGGCGTTCCTCTCCGAACGCCCCGCACGGCGGTGGGCCGAAACCCACGCGCGCCACACCCGCCATCGCGTCGTCCTCCAGCACGCCTCGATCGACGAGCCGCTCACCGTCGAACCGACCAAGTAACGACGGCAGCGATTGTGGCAGGCTATCGCGTCATCGGATTTTTCCGGTGTGCTCTCGTTCATCGAGCCAGGCAGTCGCGATCCGTTCGGTGAGTGTGTCGTCGAACCGTTCTCACGCTCTCGTGAGGCGATCCAACGAGTGGAATATTCGGAGCGAACGTATCGCTGGTGTCGTGAGGCAGGTCGCGGATGGCAGTATGGAGGAGGGAACCCTGGACGCGGCCATCAGACCAGCCAAAGAATGATGGTTCGGCCTCTCACTATGAGCACACAATGGCTACCGAAGAGACTGCTTCCGAGGATCGGTATCTAACGAAGCAGAACTTCGTGCGATTTTATCGGTGGCTCACGGTTCTCGGGCTCGCAGCTGTCGTGGTGTCTGCTGTCGCCGGTGCGGTCGTCCCGAGGGTTGTCACTGGGGTTGTCGTCGGTTCTTGGCTTCTCGTGAGTCTCCTCTTGCTCGCCCACTTCGGAATCCACAACGACCCAGTATAGCGAGCCACCCAGAACTCCTCACGTTCGTCTCGTCGGGCGAGCTTCCTGCTGACTGTCCGCCCGCAGCGTGATTGCAGTACATTGCTGTGAAATCCTCTTCTGACGCGATATTCGGCAGTTACGTGACCGACGCAATATTGTGGTGAATGCTAGCACGAATCAGAAACATTCTCGGCTATGTAACGATAAATAGATCAGCGAAACAGAAGAAAGGAAGCCCTATATCCCCCCATCCAGTAGAGCCCTTGTTCGTAGTGGTCCGTCTTCCAAACCCAATCAGAGTAGTCGTACTGTATATCGGACTCGCCCTCGTGCGTGCCGATCTCATCGAAGCGGAGCGGGCACGCCGGACGACCGATCTCGCGTGGCCGCGTATTCTCACTGGTATCGCGCGGATGTCGAAGAACGCGGTCGACATCGCGATGGTCGGCGTCGCGGTCGGCTCCGTTGGCATCGCTGGCGTGGGCTTCGCGAGTCCCTTCTGGGGGCTCGCGTTCGCCGCCGGCGGCGGGGTCGCCGCCGGGACGATCGCGCTGGTCTCCCAGCGCTACGGGGCCAAGCGCCTCGGTGCGATCGACCAGGCCGTGCGATCGAGCGCCGCCGTCGTGGTCGCGCTCACGCTGCCGCTCATCGCGATCTTCTGGCTTTTCGGGGCCGATCTCGTCGCTCTCCTGAGCAACGACGCCGAGGCGGTCGCGCTCGGCGCGACCTACCTCCGGATCGTCGCGTTCGGCATCCCCTTTGCGGCGCTCAATCTCATCGGCAGCCGGGTGTTCCTCGGCGTCGACGACGCCAGAACGCCGATGGTGCTCCGCTCCGGCGGCGCGGTCGCGAACGCCGTCATCAACGCGATCCTGATCTTCGGTCTCGACCTCGGCGTCGCTGGCGCAGCGCTCGGCACCGTGTTCTCGAACGCGATCGTGACGGGAATCTTCGCGGTCGGACTCGTCGCGGGACGACTGCCCGGTCTCGGCGAGCTCACAGTGCAGATCGACCCGCGAGGAAGCTACCTCGGCGACGTCCGCGAGGTCGTCGACATCGGGACGCCCGTGATCGGCCGGAACCTCGTCTGGACGGTCGCGGAGTTCCCGATGCTCGCGATCGTCGCGCTGTTCGGCCCACAGGTCGTGGCGGCGTACGTGATCGCGCGCCGGATCTGGGGGCTGATGAACACGCCCGGCTGGGGCTTCGGCCTCGCCTCCTCTAGCCTCGTTGGCCAGGCGCTCGGCAGCGGCCACGAGGAGACCGCAGAAGCGTACGGCCGCGAGATCGTTCGGTTCGCGGTCGCGGTTTACATCGTCTCGGCCGTGATCGTCTTCGTGTTCGCCGAGCCCATCGTCGCCACTTTCGCCGGTGGCGGCTCCGAGACCGTGATCTCGGTCGCGGTGTCGCTGGTCTCGGCGGCCTGCGTCGCGATCGTGCTTCAGGGCGTTTCGGGGGCCGCTGCCGGCCCGCTCGACGCGAGCGGGGACACCGGGTGGCCGTTCTACAGCCAGGCGCTCGGCATCTTCGGCGTCGCCATCCCCTTCGCCTACCTCGGCGCGACGACCTCGCTCGGGCTCTACGGGCTGTATCTCGCCTTCCTCGCCGAGACGACGGTGCCCGCGGTGCTCAACTACTACCGCTTCGCCACCGACAAGTGGAAGCAGGTCAGCCGACAACACCGCCCCGACGCGCCGGCGTAATTCCGTCTGTCAGCGCCTGACTGTGGCGAGTGTGTGTCCTGCGGGTGTTCCGAACTCTTAGCTGTCCTGCAGGAGGTGAACGTCGGCCGTGTCGAACTTCAACTCTACAGTATCGTCCGGTGGCTGGCGGCCCTCGGTCTTCACCAGAATCGACCGGTCGTTCCACGTACAGTGGAGTCGGTAGGCATCGCCGAGGAACTCGCTGTTCTCGACGGTCGCGGTCAGCGTCGTCTCACTTTCGGACGACTCGCTTCGCTCAGCCCCGCCGAGACGGATCGTCTCGGGACGGACACAGAGCGTTACCGAGTCTCCAGTCGACACGTTGGCGGTCTTGGGGAGCCGAATCTCTTTGCCGTCCACGCGAGCGCGCAGTGGTGCGGTTGCGGACACCTCGCCGTCGAAGAGGTTGTTGTCGCCGACGAACTCGGCGACGAACCGCGAAGCGGGCTCACGATAGAGCCGTTCGGGCGTGTCGACCTGCTCGATCCGGCCGCCGTTGACCACCGCGACCCGATCGCTGATCGCGAGCGCTTCGGCCTGGTCGTGGGTGACGTACACCGTCGTGATCCCGAGGTCCTGTTGAATATCGCGGACGGTCACCCGGAGGCGTTCGCGGAGGCGCGCGTCGAGCGCCGAGAGCGGTTCGTCGAGCAGGAGGAGTTCGGGACCGGGGGCGATCGCCCGCGCGAGCGCGATCCGCTGAGCCTGGCCACCCGATAGTGCTTCCGGGTCGCGCTCGCCCATCCCCGCCATGTCGACGAGATCGAGGAGTTCGTCGACGCGCTCGTCAGAACTGACGTCACCGGGCGGATCGCGAAAGCGGAGGCCGTACGCGACGTTCTCACGCACGCTCATGTGGGGGAAGAGCGCGTAATTCTGGAAGACGATTCCGACGTCGCGCTCCTCGGGCGGCATGCCGTCGACTTGCTGGCCGCCGATCCGGACGTGCCCGGCGGCGGGCGTCTCGAACCCCGCGATCGTGCGGAGGGTCGTGGTTTTCCCGCAGCCCGACGGCCCGACCAACGTGAAGAACTCGCCGTCTCCGACCGCGATCGAGACGTCCTGGAGCGCGGTCACGCCGCCGAAGGTCACGCTCACGCCGTCGAGTGCGATCCCTGGATCCGCCCCGTTGTCGGTCGTTTCGACGCCGGATTCGGATCGAGTCATGGCTCCCACCGCCCGCCGAGGCGTTCGATCACCAGAAAGCTCGCGGCCGTCACGGCCAATAACACTGTGCCCATCGCTGTCGCCGGCCCGAGACTCGGCCCGAGCGAGCGGTTCCCGATGTAGCGTTCGAGCGCGACCGGCATCGTGTAGCTGTTCACACCTTCTGCGAGTAACACTGTGGTATCGAACTCGCCGATCGAGATGGCGAACGCGAACGCGCTGCCGGCGAGCACGGCCGCAGCGATCAGGGGTAGCTCGATGTCCACGAGCACCCGGAACCGGCTCGCACCGAGCGAGCGGGCCGCATCGAGCAACCGGGAATCGAGCCCGGAGAGCGCAGGCGTGACGTTGCGAGTCACGAACGGGTAGGCCGCAACGGCGTGGGCGGCGACGACCGCGACCGCGCCGCTCACGACGATCCGGTGGCCGAGTATTTCGGTGCCGAAAACCAGGGTCTGGAGCAGCCCGAGCCCGACGACGACGCCGCTGACCGCGAGCGGGGCGGTCATGATCGTTTCCGCGAGCCGCGAGCCGGCCCCGCCTCGCACCGCGACCACCGAAACCACGATCCCCATCGGGACCGCGAGGACGAGCGTCCCGAGCCCGAACGTGAGCGAGTTCGTGATCGCGGGCAGCGGTTTGACCGTTCCGGCCCCCGTTGCGGCCTGCTGGCGGACGAGGAACTCGTAGTACGCCGTCGTGAGCCCTCCATTGGGACCGGTCACGCTTTCGAGAATCATGCTCGCGAGCGGGCCGACGAACAGGATCAAGACGGGGATTCCGTAGATCCCGAGCCCCACCCTTACGGGATCGCGGAGCGTCCGCCAGCCCTGGATGAACGCCTGTCGCGGACGGGAGGCCCCACCGCCGCGCATACTCGTCTGGCGCGCCTCGTATCGGAGGTAGAGATAGGTCAGCCCGAGCGAGAGGGTGGTTTCGATGGCCCCCAGCGTCGCAGCCTCGGCGAGCGCGAGGTCCTGAACCCGGGCGTAGAGCCAGACCTCGACGGTCGCGAGCCGGAGCCCCCCGAGCGCGAGCACGATCGGGAACGAGAGGAACGTGAAAACGAACGTGAGCAGCGCCGCGGTCAGGAGGGCGGGCAGGAGCTGTGGCGCGACGACGTCCCGGAACGCACGCAGCGGCGACGCGCCGAGCGCGCGCGCGGTCTCGACGCGTCGCGCGTCGACGGTCTCCCACGCGGCGGTCACGAGCCGGGTCACGAGCGGCGCGTTGTAGAAGGCGTGGGCGAGCACGATCGCTTCGAGCGAGAACAACAGGTTCACTTCGCCGAGTCCGAGCCAACCGAGAACGTCGTTGAGTACCCCCGTCTGGCCGAACATCGCCAGGAAACCGACCGCGACCATGATCGAGGGGAGCACGAAGGGAAGGATGGTGAGCGAGCGGAGCGCGCGCCGGCCACGGAACTCGTAGCGCGCGAGCAGATACGCTCCCGGCAGGCCGACGACGACGCTCGCCAGCGTCGAGAGCAGCGCCTGGTAGGCCGTGAACCCGAACAGCCCGAACTCCACAGGTGAGAATCCGGCTCGGACCCACGCGAGCACGCCGGCCGGGACGCCAGCAGGATCGGTGAACAGCGAATGGGCAGCCCCGGTGTAGAAGGGGTCAGCGAGCACGTCGAGCAGCGGGGCGACCGTCAGTCGGCCGCCGCGGACCACGGCCTCGACGAGGACGCTTCCAACTGGGTAGTAGAAGATCGCGAGCAGTACCGCGAGCGTCAGCGCGAATCCCAAAGGAAGGGCGAGCCGGCCGGTCCACCGCCGCAGCGTCGTCACGCGCCCGCGACCAGCCTCGCCCACTCCTCGACCCACGTTCCGACCGAGCCGGCGAGTTCGTCGTACGAGAAGGTCACCGGTTCGGGCGGTTCTTTCGCGTACTTCGCGAACTCCTCACTCGGAGTGACGCCCTCGACGGCGGGGAACTGAACGTTCTTGACGGCGATCTTCGACTGGGCGTTCTCGGTGAGGACGAACTCCATGAATCGCCTTGCGAGATCGGGGTTTTCCGCGTCGGAAAACAGCGCCATCGTCTCGGGGTTCGCGTAGCCCTGATCGTTCAGAAAGCCGATCTGGTGTTTCGCCATGTTCACGTCCGGCCCGTGATAGAACACCTGATCGGTCGAGTACGAGACCACCATCGGGGCCTCGTCGTCCATGTAGGCCTGGTAGGCCGGCTCCCAGTCCGAGAGCACGTTGACGCCGTTCCCGACGAGTTGCTCCCAGTAGTCGAGATAGCCGTCCTCGCCCTGGGTGATGATCGACCAGAGCAGAAAGGCCCGACCGGGATCGGACTGCTGGGCGTTCTGGGTGATGAGGTCTCCCTCGTAGCGCGATTCGAGGAGTGATTCGAAGGTCTGTGGCTCCTGTACCTCCTCTTCGTTGTAGACGAGGCTGATGTAGCCCGTATCGTACGGGATCGCCCGGCCCTTCGGGTCGACACGGAGGGAATCCTTCACGGTGTCGGCGCGGTCGAGACCGTCGCCGACGGATTGGAACAGCGCGCTGTCGAGCTGTTGGCTGACACGAACGAGCTCGCTCGTGTTCAGCCCAACGTACACGTCGGCGTCGATCGGCGCGCCCTGTTTGGCCCGTTGGATGTACTGGTTGACGCCGTTCTCTGGGGTCACGAACTCGACAGTTGTGTCCGCATACTCCGCTTCGAAGGCGGATTTGAGCCAGTTGCCCGCGGTGTCCTCGCCGGTGAACGAGGAGTACGTCGCGACGGTCAGCGTCCCGCTTGAGGACGCGCTGCCGGTCGTCGTACCCGTCTCGTTCGTGGCGTTCGTCCCGCTTCCGCCGGTCGTTCCGTTCCCGCTGGCCGTCCCGTTCGCTCCCTCGCTCCCGTCCGTGCCGGATGCGTTCGACGAGTTGGACGCGTTCTGCCCACTTCCGCCACCGTCGTTGCTACCGGTGCAGCCCGCGAGCAGCGTCAGCCCCGCCACGCCAGCACCGGCTCGGCGGATGAATCGCCGTCGTTGCATTACTCGGTGATTCCACTGGGTGGCAATTACCCTGTCGGTCGGGAGTCAGTACGTCGCTCAGCGAACAGGAACGCCGACGACGGATCGAATCGTGAGCGTTCGAGAAATCACACCGGTCGGGTATTGATTCGACCGCTTTCACCCACCGGAACCGGTCGAAACGGCGGTAGCGGGCGATCCGAGACTCGGGAGGCTCGGATCACGGTAGGGGTTGCGGCCGTACACCGCGCCGTGGAGGTCCTGTTCGTCGAGCTGCTCAGTCAAGGTTCGGCGCAGCCGGTTGAGGGCGGTGACGTCGAGATCGTACGTCGCACAGAGATCGCTGAATCGATCTTCATCGGTGATCGAGCTGAACTGATCGTAGAGATCGGCGAGGCGTTCGGGCGACTGTTCGGCGATCCACTCGTCGTCGTGGAGGCCGAGGTGGCGTTCGCGCTCGCGGTCGACCACGTGGCGGATCACGACCAGCGCGACCTTCTCGATCGCACGCTGGCTGCCGAACGCGGTGAGATCGAGATCGACCATGATCCCGATGGCGCGATCACGCTGCCACGGCGTGAGCGAGCAATCGCCGCACAGCGCGTGGGTCAGCCGGAGCTTTTCGAGGCGGTGGGCGCGCTCGCTGTACCCTTCCATCGCGGGATGGCGCTCGTCGTGCAGCCGGCGGAGGTTCTCCCGGAGGTCGCCGTCGGGCGAGTCGGCCCGGCCGATCCGGGTCGCGCTCGGTGTGACCAACCCCCACCGGCGCACGGTTTCATCGCGCTGGAGGTCGGCCCGCGCGACGGCGCTGTCGCCAGGCCGACGGCTCAACTGGACGATGGTCGACTCTCTGGCCGAGTCCACGTCCGCATCCGTCGCCGCGAGCGATTCGGCCGTGTCGTCGTCGGTCATGCCGACGGCGTAGCCGCCGCTAACAGTTGAATGGTGGGTTACTGCGAAAAACCATCACGAATCGACTCCTGTCGCGTCCCGCTCGTATCTATACCTTATCGCCAGAGTCACTTAAAGGAATGACGAGAGAGAAGGAGCACCGGCAGCGGGGGGAGAGGAGGAGAAGAACGCCCCGATTCGGTGTGTCAGTCGGAGTGTGTCGGCGTCCCGAGCCGATCGTCGCGGTCGTCGCGGTCGTCCGGGTCGGTTTCGACCGGCCGCTGCTCGTTCGCCGGGAGGAGCCGGCGTTTCGAGTTGAAAACGACGATGAGACTGCTGATCGCCATCATGACGGCGGCGATCAGCGGCGTGATGACGCCGGCCATCGCGAGCGGGAGCGCGATCGCGTTGTAGCCGGCCGCCCAGACGAGGTTCTGCTTGATCCGTCCGCGGGTGTTGCTCGCCAGATCGAACAGTTCAGGAACGGCGTCGAGGCGGTCGTCGAGCACCACCGCGTCGGCCGCCTCGATGGCGAGTTCGGTGCCGCTCGACACCGCGATCCCGAGATCCGCGCTGGCGAGTGCGGGGGCGTCGTTCGTCCCGTCGCCGATCATCGTCGTCGTCCCGCGCTCGCGGAGGCCCTGGACGATCGCTTCCTTCGATTCGGGGCGCACGCCCGCGAACACGTGATCGACGGCTGGATGGTTCGCGAACGTCCCGGTCATCCGTTCGTCGTCACCAGTCAAAACGACGATCTCCCGGCCCGCGTCCGCGAGTTCGGCAACTACGGCCTCCCAGTTCTCCCGAGGCGTATCTTGGACCGTGACGATCCCACGGACGGCTCCGTCCCACGCGACCGCCGTGGGATGGGTGCCCGATTCGTAGGCGTCCGCGACGGCTGCCTCGATTTCCGAGGAGGTCGTCCACTCGTCGGCGTCGAAGGAGTCGGGATGGCCGACCACCACGCGAGTGTCGTCGACGAGCGCCGACACGGTACGATCGGCGCGCTCGAAGCTCGACACCGAGCGAGTCGTCGGCGGTGCGGCGTCGTCGATCGCGGCGGCGATCGGGTGGCTCGACCGGCGCTCGACGGCGGCCGCCATCGCGAGCACCTCGTCGGGATCGTCGCCGACGACGTCCGCGAGCTCCATTTCTCCGGTGGTGAGCGTCCCAGTCTTGTCGAACACCACCACTGAGGAGTCGTCAACGCGTTCGAGCACCGTCTCGTTGAGCACGAGCATCCGGTTGTCGGTGGCGTCGCGGGTGGCCGCCGCGAGCGCGAGCGGGGTGGCGATCCCGAGCGAGCACGGACACGAGACCACCAGCACGGAGACGCCAGCCATCACGGCCGTGTTCGGGTCGTTGCCGAGCACGAACCAGCCCGCGGCGGTCAGCCCGGCGAGCACGAGCACGAACGGGACGAACAGCACGGCAAAGCGGTTGACGAGGCGTTGAACGCCCGTCGCCGAGCTCTTGACGTTCCAGAGGAGTTCGACGAGGCGATCCATCGTGCTAGTGGCGTCGGGGCCGACTTCGACGACGATCGCGCTGTCGGTGAGGATCGAGCCGCCGAGCACCTCATCGCCGACGGATTTGCGCTGGGGGACGGACTCGCCCGTGACGAGCGCCTCGTCGATCGCGGCGGTGCCGTCGACGATCTGTCCGTCGATCGGGACCCGCTCGCCGGGTTTGACCAGCAGGCGGTCGCCGGGCTCACACTCCGCGATCTCGATGGTTTCGGTGGCGTCGCTGTCGTCGTCGAGCCGGCGGGCCTCGTCGACGCGCGAGTCGGTGAGATCGGCCCGGTTGCCGAGCGCGGCGCGTTTGACCCGTGATTCGAGGTGGTTGCCGATGGTGACGATCGCGAGCACCATCACCGCGACGTCGAAGTACGGATCGCGCCCGCCCGTGAGATAGGTAACCATCGAGTAGCCGTAGGCCGCGAGCACCGCGATGGCGATCAGCACGTCCATGTTCGGGCGGCCGACGCGCAGGCTGACGTAGGCTCCGCGGAAGATCGGATAGCCGAGCCCGACGAGGATCAGCGTGCTCCAGACCGCAAGCGGACCGAACACCATCGCCTCGACGGTGGTTCCGTAGAGGAAGCTCTCGGGGTAGATCCCGAGATACACCGGGTAGATGAACAGCACGTAGAGGATCAACACCGGCATCATCAGGATGGCCGCGAGCGCCGCGCGGTACTTGCCGAACTCGACGCGCGAGCGCAGCGAGTCGTTCTCCTCGTCCGGGCCGTGAGCCTGATAGCCCAGTCGGCTCAGGGCCGCACTGATCCCCTCGCGGTCGATCCGATCAGGATCGTACACCACTTGGACCATCTCGGTCGCGTAGCTCGCTCTGGCTTCGTGGACGCCCGCTTCCTCCTCGGCGAGCAGCTCGATGAACCCCTCGCAGGTCTGGCAGTGCATCCCGTCGATCGAGAGGTAGGCGGTCTCGGCACCGTCGGGGACGTCGGGTCGGGAGTCCTCGGCCGCGACGCGGTCGCGGACGGCCGCGATCGAGAGGTCGACGTCCTCGCCGTCGTCGACGAGGCGTGCGACCTCCAGACAGCCCCGACAGCAAAACTCACCGTCGACGTCCGCACTCGTGATCGGATCCTCGATATGGAGGTCACAGAGCGTGCAGGCCGCCATCTCAGGCCATCATCTCCGACCCGGCGAGCGGTTGGTAGTACGGGATGTCGGGCAGCGGGAGCATGACGCCAAAGCGCATGAATCCCATCGCGAGTAGTACGTACCCGAGCCCAATGAACAACACGCCCAGCCCGTAGTGGACGACCTGTCGCTGGCGGGCGCTCACCGACCCGATCACCGTTCCGTAGAGGAACACGCTCGGCACGGTGCCGAGTCCGAGTGCGCCGAGGCTGAGCAGGCCGTAGACGGGTGATCCCTGCGCGAACGCGTACAGGAATGCGGGGTAGAGCAGCATGCACGGCAGGAGTCCGTGCAGCGCGCCGAGGCCCATGATGCCGACACCGTTGACCCAGCGATCGATCCGTGTCGAGATCGCCGTGTAGCTCCGGGCGAACACCGACCCGATGCCGGTGCCGGCGATGACGCCCTCGACGGCTCCCTGCCTGTAGCCCGCCAGCCGGGTGAGCCCCATCACGAGGATCGCTGCGCCCGTGAGGATTCCGATAGCGCCCTGGAACGGCCCGAGAATCCCGGCGAGGCCGATCGTCCCATAGAGGAGTGCGCCGGCGGCTCCGAAAACGGCCCCGATGAGTGCGTAGCTCACCGTCCGGCCGAGGTTGAACAGCGTGTGCTGGCGCACTTCGTAGAGGGTGAGCGCACCCGACCAGCGGTCGTCGGTCTCCATGCGCTCGGCGTAGGTCGCGACGAGCGGGCCACACATCCCGATGCAGTGTGCGCCGCCGAACAGCCCGATGAGGAAGAACACCGCGAGGCCGTAGCCCGCCGTGACGCCGAACCCACCGATCTGAGTCGGGAGCAGGGTCGCGGCCGGCAGGGCCTGCATGATGCAGTCTGTACGGCTTCCACGGCGTAATGGGTTGTGGTTCGACCCGCGAATTCGAGGATTACTCTTCGACCGTGGGCGACGAAACGAGATCCTGAACGTCCGGATGGGTCGTGTACTGGTCCAGTTCGGATGGCCGCTCCTCGGGCGTCGTCCCCGCGAGCGCGTCCCGGACTCGCTGCCACGCCTCGTGACGTCGGAGGACGTACACCGGGATCGTCTCGACCCCTGCGAGGGCGGCGAGCACGAGCCGGTGGAACCCCTCGGTCCAGATGATCACGCCGTCGCGGCCGACGAGCACCATCGGCTCCAGATCGTGGATGTAGTCGGCGTCCTCGGGGCTATCATACACCACCCCGAGATTCGGTCGGTAGCCCTCGTCGCGGATGTCCCCGTACAGATCGTCGAGGGCCGGCAGATACTCCTCGACGAGCTCCGCTTCGCTCTCGCAGCCGTGATACGCTCCGTTTTCGTCGATGCGCTCTCTGGCCTCCTCGTAGTAGGCCGTCTCGATCCACTCGTCTCCCGCCACGAACCGCTGTGTCAGTCCCTCGTGGATGTAGTTCTCGTCGACCCGGTGGCAGTTTTCCGGCCGATCCCAGTCGCCGTCGTGTACGCTGCCGAGCCCCGAGCGTAGCGAGACGACGGTGAACCGTTCAACCTCGCTCGGATCCACGTGGACGAACGCCCACGGATCGGCCGGTGTGTCGTATCGTCGCTGGTTGGCGACGGTGTTCCACGTCGTCCGGTTGCGGAAGTCGTCGAACCACACCCCTCGGACTGTTCGGGCAACGACAAGTACGTTTCGACGACAGCGAACCGTCCGACCGCGGACCCCGAAAGTTGACCTGAGATGGCAGCATGACTGGTGACAATGGAACCATCAACGGTCGCCGTCGTCGGGGCTGGAGCGATCGGTGTGACTGCTACTGCAGCGCTCGCCACACGAGGGGCGGACGTGACGCTGTACGAGCGCGGATCGCTTGCAGCCGGGAGTAGTGGACGGGCCGCAGGCGTTTGCTACGACGCGTTCGCCGATCGGACCGATGCGAGAATCGCCACTCGATCGCTGGAACGGTTTCGGGAGCTTCCGGACGTGTTCACCGAGCTGCCTTACGTCTGGCTGGCTCGGTCCGGTGACGAAAAGCGGGCAAACGCGATCCGAACGCAATCGAGACGGATGCGTGAGTTGGGGCTCGACGTCTCACTCGTTGCTCCGGACGACCTCCACGACAGGTTTCCGGGCCTGGTCACCGACGACGTCGCCGTGGCGGCGATCGCACGAGGGGCTGGCTACGCCGAGACCGAGAACTACGTCGAAACGATAGCGGAACGAGCTGCACGAAACGGCGCATCGATCCGGACCGAAACGTCGGTCGAGATCGCCACCGATCCGTTACAAATCCTCGCGGAGGACGGGAAGCGATCGTTCGATGCAGTACTGGTCGCCGGCGGAGCCCATTCGAAACGAATACTCGACACCGCTGGCGTCTCGATCCCGCTGAAGCCGTATCGGGTCCAGGCTCTCGTGACGGACCCCATTCCGAACAGCGAGACCGTGCCGATGTGCTTCGACGCCACCGGTGACTACTACTTCCGTCCGCATACAGGCGGTCTCCTCGTTGGCGACGGGACGGAACGAGTCGAGAGCGATCCCGAACACTGGAAGCGCGACGCCGACGAGGCGTTCGTCCGGCAGACACGCGAACGGATCGCCGAGCGGGTCCGGCAGGACGAGATCGGCGTTCGTGAGGCGTGGGCGGGGCTCTGCACTGCGACCCCGGATGGCGACCCTCTAGTTGGAGAAATCCGACCGGGACTGTTCGTCGCGACGGGGTTCCACGGGCACGGATTCATGCGTTCCCCGGCACTCGGTGAGCGAATCACGGACGAGATACTCGGCGGTGACGGTGTTCGGCGGTTCGATCCGACACGGTTCGATGGGAGTGAGACGTTCGAGATCGTCGCCGGGATGGATATCGAATGACGCAGTACAGCCAGCAAGTGGGTTCTCTCCAGTGGTTTGGCAGGCGTGGACTGATGGGTTCGTAGCCATTCGTTTGGGTGCCGCATTGGTGATAGTTCTGAAATCGACTGCTGGATAGAGGGCGCATCTCTTGCACGCCAGGGTGGATTCCCATATCCTTATCATTCGACGTGTTGTCCGATGTTGCTGATGACTCTTCCAGATGGATGGACGACCGATGCTGTGCGTGTCAATGGAGTCGATCTCCAGTGCTACCGAATCGGCAATGGACCGCCATTAGTGATGGCCCACGGCCTTTTCGATAGCGGTCAACGGTGGATTCCGCTCGCCGAGGATCTCGCAGATGATTACGAGGTAGTGGCGTACGATGCTCGTGGTCATGGCCAATCGGATGCTCCAAAGACGGGGTACAGCCTTGATGATCGAATCACGGATCTTCGTGCTGTTGTTCACGAACTCGACCTCAGTAATCCGATTTTACTCGGCCATTCTATGGGCGGAGCGACCGTCGCTTGGGCGGCTGCGAAGTACCCCGATTTTCCGCGAGCAGTAGTGCTTGAGGATCCGGAGGGTCTGCACGATCAGCCCGATCTCAATCCTGACGAACGGGCCGGAGTCGTGCACGAACGATTGGAAGAAGTCGCCGGTCAGACGGTTCAGGAGATCGTTGAAGAACACTTCCCAGATCCGGACCAAACCCACGCTCGACGACTTGCAACTGCTTCTCTTGAATGTAGGGCTGTGTTGAATCGCCATAGGGCGGTGGATTTCACTGCTTGACGGAGCGTTTGATGTTGTAGACGACACACATCAGGGTGATTTCTNGTTGAATCGCCATAGGGCGGTGGATTTCACTGCTTGACGGAGCGTTTGATGTTGTAGACGACACACATCAGGGTGATTTCTCGGAACTCACGGTACCAGTCACGCGCTCGCACGGCGTAGCCGAGCGAGCGCTTGACGGCCGAGTTCACGGTTTCGGTCATCGACCGCTGTGCGTAGAGATCCTCGTCGATTCGGGCGTTGTGAGCGTGGTCGTACGGTGCGCGGATGCAGTGCTTGATGAGCGGACGAATCCCGAGCTCACGCAGTCGTTCACGGAGAACGGTCTTGTCGTAGCCCTTGTCNGTAACGCCAAGCGGTGGGGCAGTCGCTGCCATCGGTGGTGCTTCCGGAGCGGCGCTTTGTGAGATGGTCTGTATCCACACGATTGAAAAGGATGACTACACCGATGTTCGAACCGAGCTAACCGACATACGTGATGAACTCGGGGATCACCGGAACCGCTTGTTGGAGCTCGCAGATGAGGACTCGATAGCTGTCGACGAGTTGCAGGCCGCGTTCGAAACGCCCAGCGACGCGAATCGCACTGAACGGCTGTGTTGAATCGCCATAGGGCGGTGGATTTCACTGCTTGACGGAGCGTTTGATGTTGTAGACGACACACATCAGGGTGATTTCTNCGGTTATTTGTGGCATCTCCTTCAACAAGTCGATGGTCATGCGGTAGGACGCGTCGAGGTAAATCCGGAGACAATGCAGGGAAACAAAGGCGTAATCGGCGAATCCGCCGCCACCGTTCGGGGCGGCGGATTCGTCTCCATCACCAGTAACCCTTTGAGCTATGACTACGCACCGCTCAGTGAAGCGGGAGATTTGCGTCATGGCTAACTCAAGTCTCCCGCTTCAGCGCCTTTGATTTAGCGACCCATCCTGCCGCCGTCTAGTGATTCAACACAGCCNGTCATGGCTAACTCAAGTCTCCCGCTTCAGCGCCTTTGATTTAGCGACCCATCCTGCCGCCGTCTAGTGATTCAACACAGCCGAATGTAGTCCACACGTTGCTGAAATCGCCCGTGAAGGGTATCCATCGCCGCTTGTGAATGCGCTTTCTGAAATATCATGTCGAACGCTCGTGTTACGATCCGATCTCGACGTCGATCGGCGTGTGAGAGATCTTGATGCCAGTGACACCGTACCGGATGGTCGTCTGGTCCACATCTCTGACGCCGGTCACTACGTGTTCCGCGACGAGTACGAGGCTGCATATACAGAATTGCGGACATTCCTCCAAAGAATTTGATGGGTGGTGGGACCATCCCTCGTATTTTGTCATACTCCCGGGAACGAAGGGCTGGTAGGGTGCGGATCACGAAGAGTGATAGAGAACACGAGATAATGGCGGCGGAATGTCAAAAAAGCCATCCTCTGTATCTCACACCGGCTCTGTCAGTAGGTGAACCGTTCTCGGAGTCCCGCAGCAAAGAGATCATCAATCGATGGTTGACACACCACTACCTTCACCACAAATAATCCGTTTCTTGCTTTCCTGCGGAGTGTTCTGACAGCGACGAGACCAGCCGGACCGCCGTCGTATCGACTTTCCCACCGAGTCACAGTACACCGCTACGGCCACAACGTCCGGGTTGAGCGTGAGCATCGCAACAGGACGGAGGTCCGCGTGTTTGCAACGACCGAATCCGGCTGAACAACGTCTATGCGCCGCTTTCGCGAATCACGCTGTAAGGAGAACCGCCGCGTGTAACCTCTCGTATCTTCACCTTGTCGCCAGAACCACTTAAACGCCGAGCCACGAGTACGTTACGTTGGACTGGTCTGGATGTTAAGGGTTCTCCGGATAAGCTGTCGGGAGGTGACCGAGCAGATCGTATACCAGAGCAGCCACGCCTGCATCGGTCCGATGACTTTCGCGGTCCACGCGATTCGGCCGAGCATCGGGAACACCATCGCGGTTGGCGTCACCGCCTGAGCGGGCGAGAGCATGAGCCAGTAGAGCCAGAGAAGCACCGGCACCGTGAACAGCATCGTCCACGCTAACGGACGAAGCATCTGGGTGAACATGCCCAGCTGATCGGTCATCACATCCATCTGTTCTTTCTGTATTCGTTTGACAGCACCCTCATCGCCACGCTCTTTGGCCTTCTCCAGCCGTTCGCTGATGGCATTCATCCGCTCTTGGCGTTCGCCCATCTGCTCGTAGTCCGTCATCCGCGACTGGATCACGATCGAAACGAGGCCCGTTCCTGCTGCGAGTGTCAACACCACGAGATAGAACGGCAGGATAGCTTCGAGTGGTGTGAGGAGGACGTCGACCATCGGTCCGACTGAGTCACGGATGACGGGAACCCGATAACCGAGGGCGAGGGTGAGTGCGCTCACTCCTGCTATTTTGTCGGACACCGACCACCCAGTATCCTCAGCATTCTCTGCTGTTGTGTCCTCAGCATTCCCAAGCGCTTCGCTGACTGCGACTGGGTCATCGATGACGAATCGGTCTCCTGCTTCGATCAGTACACCTGTCCCGAGGAGACGGCCCCACTGCGCAGCAGTCATATCGTCGCTGACGTCGTTCCACGCGACGGTTCCATCCCCGGATTCGGCAGCAGCGAGCACGACGGCTGACGCATCCGCTAGTTCGTCATCTCGCTCGATGAGTGTCCGGAGTTCCCCTGTGGTCTCTGCCATTGTTCGTACTTGTTGTGTAGTTGTGATAAATCCCCGGTCGAGTTCCGGCGTCATCCCGGCCTCACCACCGGAATCTCAGAACGCCGCTAGAAACGAACGGATGGCTGAATCCGATGAACGAATCACCCATTTTCGAGGGAGATCTCAGCAAAACTGGATTCACAACCACTGTTTGGTGACTGTACGATTTGTGGGGGAACGCACAACCCGGTTCGCCGACAGACATTAATCCTCAATTGTGTTCATGAAATCAGGGGTAGATTTATCAGCCTCGGGTATGAGACAGAGTGTATCACACATGTAACCATTACCACCGTTGGTAATATATCCGTGTGTGAAACTCAGAAACGAACTCGCATCAATCATGCCACGCGAATACGCTACACTTCTGGCGATCGTCGTCGCGGGGGCAGTCACGTTTTCCATGATCGCGCCGTTCGTCGGCGCGGTGGGGACGGGCCACCACTCCGCGCAGTACAGCACCGCTTCCGATACCACACCGTTGAGTTCCGTTGGCGGGCAGGCACACGACGCTCGGTCCTCCGACGCGACTCAATCCCAGACGGCCCCGATCGGTTCAGCGCTTCAGGACGCCAACGGGACGGTCCGTGCGCTTCTCGTCCTCGATCAGGCGTCCGTCGATCGTGGGGCCAACCGCGCGGAGACCATCGCGACACTGAAACAGCATGCGGCGACCACCCAGTCGTCGGTGATGACCAGTGCTGGCGGTCTCCAAGGAGTCGACGTCACGAACCGGTTCTGGATCGCCAACCTCGTCGCGGTCACCGTCGATACGGATCGGACCAGCGTTCGGTCGCTCGCCGAAATCGAGGGTGTCAACGCGGTCGTCAAGAGCCGCGAGATCTCGGTTCCGGAGCCACCCGAAAACGTCCAACCGGTCGCTGACAGCTCGGAAACCAGCCCGAGCGACGTCAACACCACCTACGGGTTGGATCAGATCAACGCCACACAAACCTGGAACGAGTTCGACACTCGCGGTGAGGGTACCAAGGTCGCGGTGCTCGACACCGGCGTCGACATCGACCACCCGGACATCGACCTCTACACCGAAAACGCCTCGAACGCGACCTACCCCGGCGGGTGGGCCGAGTTCGACGAGAACGGCAATCAGGTCCCCGGCTCCGAGCCGCGTGACAGCGCCGAACACGGCACGCACGTCAGCGGCACCGTGTCGGGCGGTGACGCGAGCGGCACCGCAATCGGTGTCGCACCCAACGTCCAGTTGATGCACGGGATGGTCATCCCCGGTGGCAGCGGGTCGACCACCCAGGTCATCGGCGGGGTCCAGTGGGCTGTCAGCCAGGGGGCCGACGTGGCGAGTCTGAGCCTCGGTGCAGGCTGTGGTCTGTTCGGCCCGATCTACTCCCAGGCGTGGATCCCGGTCGTCGAGAACACCAAAGCTTCGGGAACGAGCTTCGTCGCCGCGGCCGGGAACAGCGGTGAGGGCTGTGTCGGCTCACCCGGCAACGACTTCGAGACGTTCTCCATCGGGGCATCGAACGCCGATGGCGACATCGCTGACTTCTCAGGTGGCCAAATCATCGACAAGAGTGAGTGGGAAGACCCACCCGCCGAATGGCCGGATACGTTCATCAAGCCGAACGTCTCCGCACCTGGCGTGAACGTACTGAGCTCGGTTCCCGGCGGTGGGTACGACGACACCTTCTCGGGCACNACGTTCATCAAGCCGAACGTCTCCGCACCTGGCGTGAACGTACTGAGCTCGGTTCCCGGCGGTGGGTACGACGACACCTTCTCGGGCACCTCGATGGCGACCCCACACGTCGCGGGTGCGACTGCGCTGCTGCACTCGGCGAACCCCGACGCGTCGGTCTCCGAGATCCAGCAGGCACTCAACAGTACAGCGTGGAAACCCGACGACGCGCCGGCACCGGACGACGAGAAGGACACCCGCTACGGGATGGGTATCATCGACGTCTACAACGCGACCCAGCAGCTCGCCGTCTCCGCCCCCGAGTCCGAACTCGGTGATGTCAACGAGAACGGCGACGTCGACGTCCAGGACGTCCGGCTGACCCAGCAGTACCTCTACGGTGAGGAGCCCGACCCCTTCAACGCGAACCTCGCGGACATGAACCGCGACGGCGAGGTCACCACCAAAGACCTCCGCCTGCTCCAGCGCAAAGTTCAGGGAACGCTCGACGAGGGTGCAATCCAGGTCACGAATCTGACCGCACCCGACGAAGTCGGCGAGAACGAGACGATCACCGTCACCGCCGATCTCGAAAACCCCGGTGACGAGGGGGCGATCCAAACGGTCTCGCTCCGCGTCGCCGAAAACGAGAGCGACCTCGGCGAGGGAACGCCGGTCGCAAACGAGACGATCGACATGGCACCCGCGGGCGTCGACGAGCCCGTTGACCGTCCGCACGAAACCACGGTGACGTTCGAGGTCGACGCGGACGAGATCGGCGCGGGTGAGTACCACGTCGGGGTGTTCAGCGAGGACGACTCCGCGAGCGACGAGATCACGGTTCTCGGGTCGAACTTCGCCGTCTCGGACCTGAGCGCGCCCGCGGAAATCGAGCAGGGCGATACGTTCGATGCGAACGCGACCGTCACGAACACGGGTAATCAAGAAGACACTCAGACCGTCGAATACCGCTTCCGCAACGGTGTCGAGCGAACCACGAACGTCACGCTCGGTGCGGGCGAGAGCACCACCGTCGAATTCGAAGACATCGAAACCAACGGCGTGAGCGGAGGTGCCTATGAACATGGCGTGTTCACTGACGACGATTCACGGACGGCGACCATCACGGTGCTCGAAGGGTTCTTCGACGTCGGGATCACCGACGCGCCCGACGAAGCGTCGGTCGGCGAGACGGTCAACGTCTCGGCGACGGTCGAGAACACCGGCAACGCGACCGACGGTCAAACTGTGCGGTACGATCTGGTGCCGAACGCGATCGACGTTGCGGTCGTCGACGACGGAGACGACTCGCAGAGTCGGGCGCTCGTCGACCGGCTCGATTCGTCGCTGTCCGCTGACCGTTACAACGTGACGTACGTCAACTCCAGCAACGTGATGGACGAGATCGACGCCTACGACACGTTCGTCGTCAACGAGTTCCAGACGGGCGACGCGTCCGTCGAGGAGTTCCACGAGGCGACCGACGACGCCGAGACTGGCGTCGTCTACCTCGACCAGTGGGGCAGCTTCGGCGGCAGTGACGCGATCGACGAACTGTCCACCGTGACCGGCGATCCGGCGAATCACGCCGACGAGTTCAGCGGGGCGGATCCGTACTTCGAGATCACACAGGACCATCCGATCTTCGCTGGCGTCGGTGATCCCGGCGATCAGGTGGACGTCTTCGTCGGGTCCGGACCCGAGCACAGCTGGCACAGCGGGTACAGCGGCCAGACGCTCGCCACCGTCGGCCAGCGCGGCACGATCAAGGGATCGGCCATCGCGGTCAACGAAACCAGTGCGACGGTCCTCGCGGACTCGTTGGGAGAGACGAGCTACAATCCCGCCGCGTTCACCGAGGCGTCGAACAGAACCCTAGCGAACTCGGTCGCACACGTCAGCGGCTTCGGCCCGGTTGGATCCAGTGTGACGGCACAGGACGACACGTCCGAGAACGTCACGCTCGATCCCGGTGCGTCCGAGACCGTCGAGTTCAGCTACACGATCCCGAAGGACACCGATATCTCGGTCGATTACCGTCACGTGGTCGCGAGCGAAGACGCTGAGGACTTCACACCGGTCACGATCGACGTCGATCGCGGTGCAGTCGACGGCACTGTCGTCAACAACGCGACCGACGATCCCGTCGAAGACGCGACGGTCGACGTCTCGGTCGCGGTTGACGACGGCAACTACACGGCTGTGACCGGGACTGACGGCACGTACCGGATCGAAGACGTTCCTGCGGGCACGCACAACGTCACGGTGTCGGCCGATGGCTACACCAACGAGACCACCGCGGTCGACGTGCCAGCGAACGGTACTGTCACGCAGGACGTTTCGCTCGATCCGATGGACGGATCGATCTCCGGCACGGTCACCGCGAGCGACACTGATGAGTCGGTCGCGAACGTCACCGTCGCCGCCGAGGACAACGAGGGCACCGTCTACGAGGCGACGACCGACGACAATGGAACGTACACCCTCGACGTGCTGCCGGGCCGCTACGTCGTGAACGTCGCTGACACACCGGGCGACTACCGACCGCAGGAAATCGTCACGGTCGCGTCCGGCGAGGAAGTCACGGGCGTCGATTTCGCACTCACTCCACGTAACGGCTCCATCACGGGCTACGTGGAGAACGCCGCGGGCGTGCCCATCGAGGGTGCGCACGTGGTCGACGCCGATCAGGGGGCGTTCAACGCGACCACCAACGAGAACGGGCTCTACGAGATCACCGATCTCGATCGTGGTACGTACGCGCTCCGGGCGAAAGCCGATGGGTACAACGCTTCGGACATCGCGTTCGTCGAGACATCGGCGAACGAGACGACCACCCAGAACCTCACGCTCGGGACGTTCTTCGAGGTGTCGGCAGTGAGTGCGCCCGACACCGCAGCACAGGGTGAGACGATCGACGTCACCGCGACGGTCACGAACGTTGGCGAACAACGAGACACCCGCACGGTGTTTTACTTCCCGCCGGGCACCGACTTCGGCGGGGAGATGCTCGCCGCCGAATCAGATCTGTTCGAGCGGGTGACGCTCGACGGTGGCGAGAGCACCACCGTGACGTTCACCTACGAGGTCTCGGCGAGTCGTGAACCGGGCGAGTACGAGCACGGCGTCTCTGCCGACGAAGTGAAGTCGACGATGATCTCCATCGAGGAAGCCGAAACTCCCGGCGAGGCGAACTACTCGATTTCCGCCCTCTCCGCACCCGCTGAGGGCGAACCCGGTGAGGAGATCGCGGTCAATGCCACGATCACCAACACCGGCAACGCCACTGGCACGCAGACCGTCGAGTACCTGTTCAACGGCACGACGATGAACACGAGCGAGGTGACGCTGGATCCAGGCGAGAACACGACCGTTGCGTTCTCTCCGACGATGCCTGCCACGGAAGGCACCTACGAGCACGGGATCGAGACCGTCAACGATCGGGCAGTCGCCGACATCACGGTCGAAGCCAGCGAGCCGGAGCCGGCGTACTTCGCGATCTCGAACCTGACCGGCCCCTCGGCGGCCGATCCGGGCGAGGAGATCACGACGACCGCCACCATCACCAACACCGGTGACGAAGAAGGAACCCAGTCGATCTACTTCTTCTTCATGGAGATGTCGGCTGTCGACGAGCACGATCTCGGGACGTTGGGAACACAAGCGATGCTTGGAACTTTCCGACCCCAAGCCGCGCCACAGGAAGTGACGCTCGACGGCGGCGAGAGCACCACCGTGACGTTCACTCACGAGGTCGCGACGGACACGGAGCCGGGCGATTACGAGTATGCGGTTTCGAGTCTTCAGGAAGTCACAACTCACCCGCTGACTGTCACGGCCGCGAACGGGAGCCAGCCGGCCATCGGTCCGCCCGGACAGCAAACGCACGGCATGCCGCCAGCGCCGGTGTTCGGGAACGGCATGCCACCGTCACCCGTGTTCACGGATGAACGTGCCGACAACACTGAACAGCAGCGAACCCTTCGGGAACCGGTGGTGGTGGCTGGGTAACCGCCGACGCTTTCAGTTCTCTAAATTTTACTCAGTTGATGTGATCAGGAGCGAGACACACTCACTCCGCTCGTTCCGCGCGACTTGCAGTGTTATGAATCCGGTCGGCGTCGTTTTCTCAACCGTTCGCTGTGCTCACGCTTTCGAAATATGCCGCCTCCCCGATTTGAACAGATGCCAGACGTTCCGGGCGTGTGGCTCACTCCGTTCGCCATTCCGGGGCTGTGACTGGCGTGCTCAAATCGGGTCGGGAGCATTTTCACTGCTCCCGTTGGTCGCAGGAAAATGCCGCCTCCCCGATTTGAACGGGGGACAGCTCGATCTTCAGTCGAGTGCTCTCCCAGTCTGAGCTAAGGCGGCCCGTTCGGATCGACGCCGAGCGACTGAAAAAGGGTTTCGGAATCCCGGTCAGTGGACGAACAGATCAGCCACGTCGAACTCGGCCCCACAGTCCTCACAGACGTAGCCGAGTCCGTCCTCGGTCGTCACATGACCGCCACACTCGGGACACGTCGATCCGGAGATCATCGTACATGTCCGTCGGAGCCGGGTGCTAAAGGCCTTTGCCGTCCGCCGAACCTGGCCGGATGGCGGGAGCCTTTCACCGCTCGACACCAACCGCGGGTATGTCGACTGGTCGCGCCCTGTTGCTCCTCGGAACGATCGCCGTGCTGGTGTTCACCGCCGGCATCCTGATCGTCGCGCTGCTCAGCTAGCTGGATGATCGTTCGGTTGTGTGAGAATCTTCCGTCAAACCTGACTTCCAGTAGGTGTTTTTTAGGGACAGTCCTGTGTCATCCCTCGGCTGTGCAGCGCTGGAGACGGTGGATGGGAGTGCGTGGAACTACTCCTCTCGCAGGCTCGGGTGCGTGCGTTGCTCGTCCGGATGAGACTCGGCGACGTACTCCCGCATCGTCTCCCGCGACTCGTCCTCTCGACGGCGGCGTTCTCGGCCACCGATCTCCTCACAGCCGGGCGGCAGGTCGCGTCCGCGGTCGGTGAAGTACCCATCGGGAGCGACCCAGTCGTGGTAGAACGGCCGGTCGTCGTCCTCCAGCAGCGTGACGGCAACCTCGGCACCGTGGCCGGCGTTCACGACCGCTTGGTGTGGCTTCCCGGCGAGTCGTCCGGCGGCGTACAGCCCCTTCACGCCGGTTCGGCCCCGTTCGTCCGTGTCGACGAACGGCTTCCCGCGATCGACGATCCCGACACCGTCGATGCCCGCGAGGTAGTCGGTGGTGTTCTTCGTTGCGGCGATCACGTACTGGGTGTGATAGCGATCTCCGCCTGCCGTCTCGACGGCGAATCCGTCGGACGTCGTCTCGACGCGCGTTACTGCCGCTTGCTGGCGGTCACAGCCGCCACTATCAGCCTGCTCTTGCATCATTTCCAACAACAGGCGGGCGTTGATACCCGCGGGAAAGCCCGGATAGTTTTCGAGGTGGGCGTTTCTCCGGAGGAGCGACGTGCCGGCGTCGACGACGAGCGTGTCGAGGCCGTGTCGAGCGGTGAAGATGCCTGCCGATAGGCCAGCCACGCCTCCCCCGACGATGACGACGCTGTACGCGCTGTGGTGGTTCGATTCTGTTGTCATGAGCGTGCTCCAGTGCTATCACGCACGCACGAATAAGGTCGTCATTGAGTTGTTTGAACTGCCGTCGATGTCTCGGCCGTCGCGTTGTGTCCACTCCTCAATCAGAACTCTCCGCTGATGATGTCCGCGACTCGTTGACGGTCGAACAGCTGGTCGTTGCTGGCTATCTCACCGAAAATCTCTGGATACATTTGCTTTGCACCTTGCTCAGTTAAGAAGAGGTTGTGGATGGGTCCTTGGTGGAGGTAGCCACCACGGTAGACGCGTCCGTTCTCGACGGCTGTTAGCTGACTCCCCACGGGGTGATTCCGCAGATCCGCGACGACCGTGTCCCTGAATTCGGACACCGATTTTCGCTCGTGTCCGCGGATGAGGAACACCTCCGGGTCGACTTCGAGTAGTGTCTCGAAGTCGAGTTCACCCCTGTCGGTGGAACTGATCCCCTTGACGCCGGTTTTCGCTAATGCGTCCTTGACCCCGAGATCGCGCCACTGCTTCTTGCTCGTCCCTTTGTCGTTGAGTCGATACGGCGAGAACGTTTCCGATTCGCTGGTACGTTTGTAGGTGAGCAACACGCTCGGCCGCTCGGCGGCCGGCGGGAGTCGTTTCTGGATGTCGGCGATGAACTCGTCGTGGAGTCCTTTGAACGCTCGATACCGCTCTTGTTCTCGGAACAGCTGTGCTATCTTCTCGAATGCTCCGTAGAGCGTGTAGTAGCGGTAATCGTGCCACTCGTCCTCCCGACGGAAGATCACGTTCCCAAGGAACGGCCCGACGTTCTCGGCGATCTCGTCGACGTCCTGCTGGTCCCAGTCGAACCAGTTGATCAGCATCCCCGGATCGTATAGATGAACGTCGTTCTCGAGTTCGTAGAACTGTTCTTTGCTCCGAACTTCGGAGTTCTCCTCGATCTTCTCGCGGTCGACGTTCACGCCGGGCAGTTCCTCGTAGAACGCGGTGTAATACCGGTCCGAGCCACCGATACCGGTGATACCGTCGGCCTGTCCGAGCGCGACACCCATGTCGGCATAACAACCGCCATACGGGATCCATCGCTCGGGTACTGATTCGAAAGTGATCTCCCCCATCGGGGCCATCGTCACTGAATACGTGTTTGCATCGGTACTCCCCGTCGTATTTCCGGCTCTGGAGCTATTCGAGCTGCTCTCTTCATCGTCGGGACTGCCTTCACTCGTACAGCCAGCGAGCAGCCCGCCACCGACGACTGCGCCGCCGTACGTCAGGTAGTCGCGCCGCGTCGGTGCCTCACGCGCCGTGGACTCGTCTCCCATACGGATTAGGCTCGCCTAAATCCACTTAGCCGTTCCGTTTTTGGCCAGCCAAAACTCGGCGTGGGTTCAGTACGGCGCACCACACTGCGGGCACATCGGTGGCCCACCCTCGGGGAGTGTCAGTCCACAGTGGGGGCACGTGCCGTCACCATCGGGTTCCGTGATCGCCGCGACGGCTTCGGCCGTCGTTTCTCGGATCGCGTCGACGCTGCCGATCTCGGTGTCCGTTTCGACCTCCTCGTTCCCGCTGTCAGGTCCGTCGGTGGCGAGGGCGAAGCGGGCTCGCTCGACGACGAACGGCTCTCCCTCGTCGAGTTCCGCGAGCGATTCCGGGAGCGACACGTCGGCTTCCGAGCGCGCGAGCAGGCCGAGTGCCTCGGCGGCTCGCCCCTGGACGTGGGCGTTCTCATCGGCCAGTCGCGCGCCGAGCGCGTCGCTGGCCTCGGCAAGCCGTCGGGGGTGTTGACAGCCGACGACCGCCAGCGCCGTACTCAGATGGTAGCGCACGAGGTCGTTTTCGTCGTCGAGGTGATCGGCGAGAGCCGAAACATGGTGTCTGAGCCGCTCAGGATCGCCCAGCGCGACGTGTTCGAGCGCCTTCGCCAGTTTTTCCTTGACCGCCGGTTCGTCGAACGATAGCCCGACTCTGCAATCCGCCAGCAGCTCGGGCGAGGCAACGGTGTCGGGGTGTTCGAGCGCGACGTACCCGAGCGCCTCCGCCGAGCGGGCGCGGACGTAGTAGAACTCCTCGTCGTCGGCTAGCCGCTCGGCGAGCGCCGATACCACCGGGATGACGGCGTCCGGGTCGGTCTCTGCGACGGTGACGAACAGTTTGGCGGTCAGCAGGCACACCGAACGCTCGTCATCTTCGAGCAGGGATTCGCATGACGGCAGTGCTGGCGCTACTACGGCTGGATCATCGCTCACGGCGGCTTTCAGCGAGCGAAGGCACGCTTTGCGAGTCTCGACTCCTGCCGACGGAAGGCTCTCGACGAGCGCTGCGACCGCCGTGCCATTCTTCCGTTGGAGCGCTTCGTCGACCGCCACTTGCAGCGACGAACTCGGCTCTGCATCATCCATCCTGAATCAGCTCTCCGTTGTGTCGGATATGCGCAGGTTCGAGCACGGAGATGAAAACAGTTGTCCACGGGATCGTGACGTAGCTGTGCGCTCTTGGACGTTCGAAACCTATCAGTTCAGAGATCGAAACGAAGGCTTTCGCTGTCTCTATTCCCGATCGCGGTGAGATTATGGCGACAGCAGGAAACGGATTGGGTTCGGACGGAGTTGGAACCACGGTCGTTCCGCTTCGCTTCACTCCCTGGTTCAAATCGCCCTCACGTAATGGGTTCGCAGCTCGCGGTGTCGCTCGCCGCAAAATCAGTGGGTTCGGGCGGATTTGAACCGCCGGCCTCCTCCATGTCAAGGAGGTGTCATAACCAGCCTAGACCACGAACCCATCGAGTGCGTACATCGACATGGCATACGGATGCAATTGAACGTTTCGAAACGAGCGCCTGCCGGCGGTCGCCTGTCCGGCTTGCAGCCGGTACGGTTAAGTGGATGTACGATCTTGTCCATTACAACGCGGAACCGTACATCGACGATCCACAATGCAAGAGTACATCGAGCGCGCGACCGATGGCGAGGATCTCTCGTTCGCGGACGCGCGTGCGGCGAGCACGGCGGTGTTCGACGGGGCGAGCGACGCACAGATCGGGGGGTTGCTCACGGCGCTGCGGACGAAAGGCGAGACGGAAGCCGAGATCGCGGGCTTCGCAGCGGGGATGCGCGGTGCCGCCCGTACCATCGATCCCGACTGCCGGCCCGTGGTCGACACCTGCGGGACGGGCGGTGACGCCCACGACACGATCAACGTCTCGACCACGAGCGCGGTCGTCGCTGCGGGCGCGGGCGTGAACGTCGCGAAACACGGCAACTACTCGGTATCGTCGTCGTCGGGCAGCGCCGATGTCTTCGACGAGCTCGGCGTGACGATCGACGCCGAACCACCCGAGGTCGAGCGTTCGATCGAGGAGCGGGGAATCGGGTTCATGCTCGCGCCGGTGTTCCATCCAGCGATGAAGGCGGTTATCGGCCCGCGCCGGGAGCTCGGCATACGGACGCTCTTCAACGTGCTCGGGCCGCTCACGAACCCGGCGGGCGCGGACGCCCAGGTCGTCGGTGTCTACGACCCCGACCTCGTCCCGGTGCTCGCCCGTGCGCTCGCACAGCTCAATGTCGAACGCGCGCTCGTGGTCCACGGTGGTGGGATGGACGAGATCTGCGTCCACGACGAGACGGCCGTCGCCGAGGTTCGGGGTGAGGAAATCGAGGAATACCACCTCTCGCCGGACGATCTCGGCCTCGCGACTCACGAACTCGGCGCGGTCGCCGGCGGCACACCGGTCGAAAACGCTCGCGACCTCGAAGGGATCGTCACCGGTGAGGTCGAGGGCGCGAAACGCGATATCGTGCTCGCGAACGCCGGCGCGGCGATCTACGTCGCGGGCGCTGCCGACTCGCTCACGGACGGCGTCGAGCGCGCTCGTGAGGCCATCGATGCGGGGCACGCGGCCGAAAAGCTCGCTGCGCTCCGGACCACCGACGAGGCGATCGCGGGCGAGACCGCATGACCCGCACGAAGATCTGCGGGCTGACCCGCGAGGACGACCTCGATGCCGCCGTCGCGGCCGGCGCTGACATGGTGGGATTCGTCTGTGGCGTGCCGATCGAGACGCCGCGCGAACTCGCACCCGACCGCGCCGCCACGCTCGGCGAGCGCGTTCCGGAAGGGGTCACAAGCGTTCTCGTCACGATGCCTGAAACACCCGAAGCGGGAGCCGCCCTCGCCGAGCGAGTCGACCCGGACGCGATCCAGGTTCATGACTACTCGCCCGACGAGGTGGCGGCCCTCGCCGATCGTACCGACGCTCGGGTGCTGGCTGGTGTCGACGCAGCCGACGACGATCTCGAACAGTATGCGAACCCCGCCGACGCGCTCGTGCTCGACTCGACCGACGAGCAGGGGGCCGGTGGAACGGGCGAAACCCATGACTGGGAGCGTGCCCGTGCGGTCGTCGCCGACCTCGACGTTCCGGTGTTGCTCGCCGGCGGTCTCACACCCGAGAACGTCGCCGAGGCGGTCCGGACGGTCGAGCCCTTCGGCGTGGACGTTTCGAGCGGCACGGAACGTGCCGGCGGCGTGAAAGACCACGCGGCGATTCAGCAGTTCGTCGAACGGGCGACAGCACCGCGAACGGTGACGACATGAGCGGTAAATCATTCCTCGACCGCGACGAGTTCGTCGCTCTCGCCGAGGACGCCGACCGACCGGCGGTCGTTCGGACGACGGTCGATCTCGATGTCGATGTCGAGCCGCTGGCGGCGTACGCGGCGCTCGCCGACGCATCGGACGCGGCGCACACCTTTCTCCTCGAAAGCGGCGAGAAGCTCGCATCGAGCGATCCGGATGGTGCGTTCGCACCTGCGAGCGAGGAGCGCCACGCGCGCTACTCGTTCGTCGGCTACGACCCGGCGGCCGCCGTCACGCTCGATCCCGACGGAACCGACGTCGACGTGTTCGATCCGCGGTACGCGGGCCTCGTCGATCCCGGCGAGGGCGACGTGCTCGACCGACTCCGGGGCGCGTTACCGGACGTCGAGCGCGTGAACTTCCCCACGACCGACCGCCAGCAGCTCGACGGCGGGCTCGTGGGATTTCTGGCCTACGACGCGGTGTACGACCTCCATCTCGACGAGGTGGGCGTCGAGCGGCCCGATTCGCGAGTACCCGACGCGCAGTTCGTGCTGACCACGAAGACCCTCGCGTTCGATCACGCCGCCGATACGGTGTCGCTGGTGTGTACGCCGCTCGTCCGGCCAGGCGACGATGCGGGCGCGATCCACAACGCCCTCGTGCGCGAAGCCGAGCGGGTCCGCGAGGCCCTCGCCGATGCGACGGCTGACCCCGGTGGGTTCGTCCGCGAGGACGCAACTGCGGGGTCGCGCGAGGCGTACGAGGCGGCGGTGGAGCGCGGGAAGGAGCACGTCCTCGACGGCGACAGCTACCAGGTGGTGCTCTCGCGCGCTCGCGAACTCGTCGGCGAGATCGACCCACGCGGACTGTACGCCGCGCTCCGTGACATCAATCCCTCGCCGTACATGTATCTCCTCGAATACGGCGACCGATCGGTGGTGGGGGCGAGTCCCGAAACGCTGGTCTCGGTGCGAGGCGAGGAAGTCGTCTCGAACCCACTCGCCGGCACCTGTCCCCGGGGAGCCAGCCCGGTCGAGGATCGCCGGCTCGCCGGCGAACTGCTCGCCGACGAGAAGGAACGCGCCGAGCATACGATGCTGGTCGATCTCGCGCGCAACGACGTTCGCCGAGTGAGCGAACCAGGCTCGGTGCGCGTCGGGGAGTTCATGACTGTCCTCAAATACTCCCACGTGCAGCATATCGAGTCCACCGTCACGGGCCGGCTCGCCGCGGACGCCGATGCGTTCGACGCGACGCGCGCGGCGTTCCCGATGGGGACGCTCTCGGGCGCGCCGAAGATCAGGGCGATGGAGATCATCGACGCCCTCGAAACCAGTCCCCGAGGCCTCTACGGCGGCGGCGTCGGCTACTTCTCGTGGGACGGCGACGCCGACGTCGCGATCGTGATCCGGACGGCGCTGATCGATCACGCACTGGACGAACGCGGAGGCGACGAGGAAACCACGACGGACCGCATCACCGTGCGGGCCGGTGCGGGCATCGTCGCCGACTCCGATCCCGCGAGCGAGTACGAGGAGACTGAGCGCAAGATGGACGGCGTGATCGCCGCGCTCGATCGGATCGAGCAGCCCGCGGACGCGACGCCACCCCCGGAGGTGAGCCGGTGAGCGAGTCCCTCGACCGCCACCGTGAGACGGGCCGTCCGACTGGCGCCGACACCGATCGGCCGCGCGTACTGTTCGTCGACAACTTCGATTCGTTCACCTATAATCTCGTGGAGTACGTGAGCGAGTACGCCGAAACCGAAGTCGTCCGGAACACTGCCTCGCTCGCGGACGTCCGCGCCGCCGACCCGGACGCGATCGTGATCAGTCCCGGGCCTGGCCACCCCGCAAACGACCGCGACGTGGGCGTCACGCTCGACGTGCTCCGCGAGGTGAGCCCGGAGATCCCCACTCTGGGGGTCTGTCTCGGGCTCGAAGCCGCGGTGTACGCCTACGGCGGGGCGGTCGGACGCGCGCCCGAACCCGTCCACGGCAAGGCGTTCGCGGTCGAGCACGACGGCCGGGGCGTCTTCGCGGAGCTGGACCAGGGCTTTCGCGCCGGCCGGTATCACTCCCTCGTCGCGACCGAGATCCCCGACTGCTTCGCCGTGACCGCGCGCACGGACGACGACCTCGTGATGGGAGTGCGCCACCGCGAGCATCCGATCGAGTGCGTCCAGTTCCATCCCGAGAGCGTTCTGACTGGTGTCGGCCACGACGTGATCCGGAACTTCCTCGACGGGATCGAGGCTGGCGTCGAGTACGCAGTCGTCGACGATTGAACGCGCGCGGACGGTTCCAGACGAAAACCCCCTCTAGCTTCGCGTGGATGTCCGCGTCCCCTCCCGTGATTCGATCGCAATGACAACTACTTTCACTCCGGTCTACCTACCGTTATATGACTTCGAAGCGCACGTCAATACCGTAACTCGGCGTGTCTCGTCAGACTCGCACGAACAGCCATCACGCCAGCGATCCGACCCGAAACGACGTCGACCGAAGACCGATGCCGAAGCGTTGATGACCCTTGCTTCGGTAGGAGATCGCCGCTACAAATGACTGGTACACCCCCCTCTCACGATCCGCGTATCGCCTGTCGAACGACCGTTCCCGACCGGGAGGCAGCCGCGTGAGTCGCGCGGGCTCGGCCGACGAGGTCACGCTGCCGGTGAAGCGCACCGACGGTGACACTCTGGAGGAACGACTGACCGCGAACGCCTACGACAACATCCTGCCCGCGCGCTATCTTCGAAAGGATTCCGACGGCGAACTCGTCGAGACCCAAGAAGACCTCTTCGTGCGCGTGGCGCGGAACGTCGCGCTGGCGGAGGCGGTGTTCGAAGCCGGGCGTCGGGACACCGACATTACTGTGACGCCCGAGCAGCTGAAACCTGACCACCCACGGCGGGACGATCTCGCGAGCGAGGTGTTCGGGAAGGGAACCACCGCTGACGACGACGCCGAAACCACCCTCTCGGCGTACAACGTCAACAAGTTCGCCTACGAGACCGTGGTGCCCGATCTCCCCGAGGAGATCCGCGAGCACGTCGCGGAGACCGCCGATGCGTTCCAGGCCTCGATGGAGGATCTCTCCTTCATGCCGAACTCGCCCACGCTGATGAACGCTGGCGACGAGCTCCAGCAGCTGTCCGCGTGTTTCGTCGACTCGCCGGGCGACGACATCGACGACATCCACCAGACCGCGAAGGAAGCTGCCGAGGTCTTCCAATCGGGCGGCGGGATGGGCTATGCGTTCTGGAAGCTCCGTCCCTATGGGGACGCAGTGGGGTCGACGGGCGGAATCGCCTCGGGGCCGATCACGTTCATGCGCACCTACGACCAGATGTGCGAGACGATCGCCCAGGGCGGCGCACGCCGCGGGGCCCAGATGGGCGTGATGCGCGTCTCCCACCCCGACGTCATCCAGTTCATCCACGCCAAGAACAAGGACGTCTCGCTCGCGCACTCGCTGCGACTGAACGACCCCGACGACTTCACGCACACCCAGTTCGTCGACGCCTTAGAGGAGGCTCGGGAACTCATCGACGACGAGGGCAAAGTCCCGAAGCACCTCCGGAACGCCGTCGAGGGCCATCTCTCGAACTTCAACATCTCGGTGGGCGTGACCGACGACTTCATGGACGCGCTCGAAGAGGGCGGCGAGTTCACGTTCACCAATCCACGCACCGAAGAGCCCCACATCGCCACCGCCGAGACCAAGGAGCTCTACGACTGCTACGGGCTCGGCGAGCACGTCGAGGTCGGTGAGGAGCTCTCGATCCCCGCGGCCGACCTCTGGGAGCACATCGTCGACGGAGCCTACCAGAACGGCGAGCCCGGCGTGATCTACCTCGAACGCGTGAACAAGGAACACTCCTTCGACGTCGAGGAGCATCCCGACCACGAGATCCTCGCAACGAACCCCTGTGGCGAACAGCCGTTGGAGGAGTACGAGGCCTGTAATCTCGGACACATCAACCTCTCGACGCTCGCCGCGAGCGATGCGCCGGACTGGCGGGTCTGGTCCGACGAACACGCCGACGAGTACGCGTCTCAGGAGGCGGCGATCGAGGCCTACCTGGAGGGGGCCATCGACACCGAGGCGTTCGACCATCGGATCGAACTCGGCACGCGGTTCCTCGAAAACGTCGTCACGATGAGCGACTTCCCGGTCGAGAAGATCGAGCAGAAGGTCCGCGAGATGCGCAAGATCGGGCTCGGGATCATGGGGCTCGCACAGCTCTACATCCAGTTGGGCGTGCGCTACGGCTCCGAAGAGGGCAACGAGATCGCACGCCAGCTCATGCGCCGGATCAACCACGGCTCGAAGCACGCCTCCCACGAGCTCGCCGAACAGCGCGGGAGCTTCGAGGACTGGGACGACTCGAAGTACGCCGACCCCACCGCGTACCGAGAGTGGTTCGAGGCTCAGACCGGCGAGTCGGCCGACGACTGGGAAGAGGGGTTCCCGATCCGGAACCACAACACGACGACCATCGCCCCGACCGGCACGACCTCGATGGTCGGCAACACCACCGGCGGCTGCGAGCCCATCTACAACGTCGCCTACTACAAGAACGTCTCCGACGACGTCCAGGGCGACGAGATGCTGGTGGAGTTCGACGACTACTTCCTCCGGGTGCTGGAGGCCAACGATATCGACGTCGACGCGGTGAAGGCGGAGGCTCAAGAACAGATGAGTAGTAACGAGTTCGACGGCGTCGAGGGGCTCGACACCGTGCCCGACGCAATCGGCGAGCTGTTCGTCGTGACCTCGGACCTCTCGGGCATCGAGCACGCGGGTGTGCAGGTGGCGTGCCAGGCGGGCGTCGATTCGGCGATCTCGAAGACCTGTAACTTCCCGAACTCCGCGAGCAAGGCGGACATGGACGAGGTGTACCGCTACATCTACGACAACGGCGGCAAGGGCGTCACGGTCTACCGCGACGGTACGCGCTCGAAGCAGGTCCTCACGACGCGGGCGGACAACGCCGAGTTCGCCGACGAGGGCGAAGCTGCCGAGGCTCTCGTCGAGCAGATCGAAGAGGTGTTCGGTGGGATCGAGGGCTTCCTCGACAGTGAGGATGTCCGCGCGGCGCTCGATACCGATCTCGCATCGGTGGTCGACACCGAGCCGGTCTACGCCGCGAAGCAGCCCCGGCCCGATGTGCTCCACGGCGTGACCCAGCGCGTCGACACCGGCTACGGCAAGCTCTACGTCAACATCAACGAGGACGAACATGGAAGAGCGTTCGAGCTGTTCGCCAACATCGGTCACTCGGGTGGGTTCACGAACTCCTTCACCGAGGCGCTCGCGAAGGTCATCTCGACCGCGCTCCGGTCGGGCGTCGATCCCGACGAGATCGTCGACGAACTCGACGGCACCCGGAGCCCGAAGGTCGCGTGGGACAAGGGCGAGCAGATCCAGTCGATTCCGGACGCCATCGGCACCGCGATGCGGCGGTATCTCGATGGAGAGATCGAGAAGACCTACCCCCAGCAGCGCAACTTGGACGAGATCGCGAGCGAGGATGCCGAGAGCGGAACGGCCGGAGACACGGCGACCGAACCCGACGGTGGCACGCGGGCCGACGCGTCCGGTGGGCCGGGAGCCGACGCCGGCACCGATCGATCGACGGGTGACGTCCAGGCGATGATCGACAGCGGCGAGAGTCCCGAGTGCCCCTCGTGTGGATCGCTGTCGCTCTACTACTCCGAAGGCTGCAAGACCTGCGAGTCCTGCGGCTGGTCGGAGTGTTGAGCTGACAACGGAGGTCATAATCTCCTACCCCAACCATGGCTGACGAGATAGCGTCTGAAAAGACAGGCCAGTCGTCTGTGGACGAGGATCTTGCGAGCCACAGCTCTAGGCTTCAGAAAGCACGTTTAGCAGCACACCAGCAGTTCTACGCCTTCGTCTTCCAGATATTGCTGTTCATAACTATGGTATTTGTTCCAATAGCGACGCTATTGTTTATCGGATTGATCGATACATTCGTTCCATCCATTCCTGTTGTCGCTTTTTCCCCGCTCAGTATACAAATGGGTGGGGAGGGTATTCGTGTGACTAAATTCGTCATGGCTTCCGCGGTAGTACGAGTTGGCGAAAGACTATGGGTACTGAATTCGAAGGGGTGGCCAGAAGCAGCGTCCTTTGGAGATACAGAGACCCATGACCAGAACTGATATCTCGTGGCCGGAGATGGGGATTAATCCTGCCGGAGGCGATAGTACGGGCGACGAGCCAGTTGAGGAATGGGTTGAGGACCCTTTCCGAAGAAAAGTGCTATATGTGTTTCATTTCATAGCGGAGAATAGCCATATTGCCACTACTGCACTTTTCACTGCCGTTGTAGTAGGAATATCAGACTACGTTGGACTTATGTCCTCCGCAGCGAGCAACGCTACATTCTCGCTTGTGCTGGTTAGTAGCGTGTTCGTAGTAACCGTTGATGCTGTCATCGCACACTTCTATCAGTCGGTCATAAATGCAATCTCATTCAGACTTAGCTACGGGGTATTGCTAGTAGCGGCCTACCTCTACGGTTACGTAGAGAAGACAAGCATATCTCGTTCGAGGATATCTATAGTTCTCTCCTCAAGTGTAGTCGAACATATTCCAGCTATCGGCTTGAGGAAGAAACTAGACCGAACCCTACGCCCTCGTTTTTAGCTTTTCCCTGTCGGCTTAGCTTTATCCCTCAATTGTCTTCGAGACCCAGCCCATCGAGCCGCTCGGGAACCGTCCGGTTTCTTTCTTCGGCTGGAGCGTGCCAGTACCGTCGACCGCGCGGACGACGACCTCGTGTTGCTCGCCGGGCGCGTCGTAGTCGTACCGCCACTGTCGCCAGACGTCGCCACCGAGGTTCGGTGTCAGAACCGGGGAGAGCTCCGCGTCGTTCCACGAGTTCCCGCCGTCGGTCGAGACCTCGACGCGCTCGATCCCCTGAACGCCGGCGTTCGCGTGGCCGGCGACCGTGATTTTTCCATCCGCACGGTTGGTTGCGTGGAGCTTCGCGACCGTGTGCACTGGGCCAGTACCCTTCCAGCCCTTCTTCTCCCAGAACCCTTTGGCCGGGCGATCGAGGATTTCGAGTTCGTCGATCCACTTGACGTTGATCTCGCCCCAGTGGCCGGGGATCAGCGCGCGCACGGGATAGCCGTGGGCGCGCGGGAGCACCTCGCCGTCCATGCCGTACGCGAGGAATCCAGTCCGAAGCGCCTCGACCGGGAACTCCTCGTAGTAGCCGTCGACCGAGCGGGCCATCACGAACTTCCCCTGGAGGTCCACGCCGTCGAGCACGCGCTCCATCGGGACGCCGGTCCAGAGCGCGTTGTCCATCTTCTTGCCGTTGCGTGGATCGCTGACACACCGCAGCGTCATGAACCGGTTTTCGGCCCCCATCGACGTGATCTCGTCGTAGTCGAACGTCTGCTCGCTATCGACCGCGCCCGTGACCGAGAGCGTCCAGCTGTCCTTGTTCACGTCCGGGTTGGGGTTCGCGGTGTCGACCTGATAGAAGTCGTCGCCGCTGATGAGGCCTTCGAGCCCTTCGATCGCGAACGACGCCGCCTCGGCGTCGGCGAGGAGGTCGTCGGTCGATCTCTCTTGTGCGTCAGCACTGCTGTTGCCCCCCTCCGCAGTGCCCGATCCGCCACCGTCAGCGCCGCCGTTCGTGTCGTTGCCGGCTGCGCCGCCCCCGCCGATCGCGCCGCCCGTTCCGTTCGCATTGCTTGAGCCGTTGGTGACGCTCGAAAGTGACGTCTCCTGTGCCGATGCCCCGGCTTCGCGTCCGCCGAGCACGTAGGCGATGACGCCGACACCGAGTGCGCTCGCGAGACTTCCGAGCATCGTCCGCCGGCCGCGCGAGATCCCCGATTCGGCGGTCCCGTCACCGGCCGTGGCGAGCGTGGCGGTGGCGACGCCGACGACGACCGCGCTTCCGACGCCGGCCCCGAGCGAGGGGATCGGTGCGCCCGTCAGCACCGCGGTCGCGAGCCACGCACCGAGCCCCGCGAGACTCACTGCGGCGGCCGCGCTATCGAGTCGGTAGCCGGTCGCGAGCGCCGCGAGGGTGATACTGCCGAGCAGCCCCGCACCGAGCGTGAGCGCGAGCAGTAGGTTGGCCTGCTGGCCGAGATGTTCGATCCCGAACACCTGACCGACGTCGGTGAGCGTGACGATCGCGAACTGGAGCACCGCGCTCGGCATCACCTGCGTGAGAAACGAGGTGATCGGCGAGGCGAGGAAGGCGGGCGTGAACCCCGCGAGCGCGTACGACCCCGCGACGCCCGCGATCCCCGCGAGCGCCGCCGTGACGAGTGCCGCGCCGACCGACTCATCGAGGATAGTTCTGGCCATACTCGAGAACGGGAGTCCACCGGAATGAACGTTGTCCGGACTCCCACCCAAATCTCTCGAAACTCTCTCGAAGGTCCGCCCGGCGGAAGGTTCAACCCCGCGCCGGCGGTCGGACGAGACATGGCCGGCGCGAACGAGCGACGGGAGGGAAGCGACCCGAACGAGGCCGATGGAAAAAGCGCTGCAAACCGGAGCGATGTCGCGGGGTCGGCAAGCGCCACGGCCGACGGATCGGGGCGGCCCTGTCCGGTCTGCGGGGCGGCGATGGACCGCCGCCACTGCAAGTACGTCTGCCCGAACCACGGCGTGGTCTACGACTGCTCGGACACGTTCTGGTGAGGCCGTCGGCGGTCGCGGAGCAGCTCGTATGCTGGTCCGGCGAGCACGAGGAGTGCAATCACACCCGCCGCGACCGCGAGTTCGACGCTCGCGCCGGACAATCCTGCGGTCGTGAGGCGGTCGAGCGACCGCCCCGCGAGCACCGCGGCGATCGTCCACGGGATCTCACCGAGGAAGGTCCCAAAAAGGTACGATCGGAGGCCGACCCCGGAGAACCCCGCACCGGCCGACACTGGATCGGCGGGCAGCGGTGCGAGCCGGGCGGCGGCCACCCCGCGAGTGCCACCCGTCCGTTCGAAAAACCGCTCGCCGGCCCCGCCGAGCCGACCGAGGACGCCGCTTTCGGTGTCACCACTGGCGTAGCGGCCGAGCAGGTATGGAGGAAGACACGTGAGACACACGCCGGCGAGCGCGAACGGAAGGCCGACGAGCCCGTAGCCGTAACCGACGACCGCCGAACAGAGACTCAGCGGCCACGCGAGAAGCGGCCGAACGAGATACAACGCCGCCACGACCGCCGCGAACACGGCCGGCTGGGATCGAAGCGCGGCGAGCCGTGCGAGCACTCGATCCGGAGACAGCGTGAGTGCGGCGAGCGCCACCGCCGCGGCGACGATCGCGACCCCGACCAGCCGTCGACGAGCGCGCTGCACGCACGATCACGGGCGCGGGATCGGCAAACTCGTTCCGGTTCGAACCGCCAAGAGTTCCAGCGGATGTGGACGGACCGATCGCACAATACTTACCACGTCACCCGATCGAGTGAGGACGTGAGCGACGCCGATCCGGTCAAACTCGGGGTGGAGCTCCTCGCGACGCTCGACGACGCTTCGCTCGATCTCGCGACCGCGATCGACCGGCTCGAAACCGTGACTGACGATCCTCACACGACCCGCGAAATCCTCGATACGGCCGAGCTCCGCGGCGTGATCGACCGCGAGGACGGTCTCGTGCGGGTGCTGTCCGGCGAGTTCGTCCGCTTTGGGCGCGACGTCGTCACCCGAGAAGGCGAGTTCACCTGCCGGCGATGCGGGGCCNGCGACCACGGTCCGTTCGGGTCGTCGTGTATCGAAAAAGTCGTCGGCCGTCGCTGAACCCCTCACAGCGATCGCTTCGTCCGATTCCCGTCGGACAGCCACTGGACTCCCGTCGGCCGCGACGCCGAATCAGCGATCGTCGTCGAGTCGATCAGCGAGCCGTTCGAGCGTTGCCTGCTGGCGTTCGAGCAGCTCGGTCTGTCGATCGACCGCTTCGCGAAGCGCATCGATCTCGTCGACGACCTCGGCAGCGGCGCTCGAACCCGCGTCCTGCCGAGCGGCGTCCGACGTGGTGGGATCCGTGGTCCGAGCAGTTTCGGTGTCCTCGATCGCAATCGTGGGTTCGGCCGACGTCGGTCCGGCACTCGGTTGGGTGTCCGCGGACTGCCCGCCCGTTCCGGACGGCTGAGCATCGTCGCCCGACGATCGAGTGTCGCCGTCGGAGGGCTGACCGGCGGTGTCGGTCGGCTGGCCGGCGGTATCGGTTGACTGACCAGCGGTGTCGGTCGGCTGGTCGGCAGCGTGGGGTCGGGATGGCGATTGCTCCGCGTTCGCGCCGGTCTCGGCCTCTCGAACATCGGTCTCGGGCGATCCCGTTCGAGTCTGATCGGGAGCGTTCGGGGTCGGTGGCTGCTGATCGGCCGTCCCAGGGGGTGTCGTCTGCTGGTCGGTCGTTTCTCCGTCGTCGTCCGACGGGGTTTGCGGGCGGAACTGGTCGGTGTTCTGTGAGCCGATCTCCTCGACGGTGTCGACGTCGTGGTACGCGAGCAGCGCGTCCTCGACGGTTTGGTAGGCCTCTCGATCGCCATCGCCGGACAGGTCGAGCCGCCGCCGCTGTCCGCCGATCGCGATCAGTAGTGTGCCCGCCTCGAACTTCACGTCGGTGACGTCCCCGAAGGCGTAACTCTCGTAGTCGCGGTCCCAGACCGCCTCGCCGACCGAGGTGAGCAGCCGTCGGTCGGTGACCACCAGCGTGCGCTCGCCGAACCGATAGCTCTCGGCGATCGACTCGTCGTCGTCGATCAGCCCGGTGGAGCGGAGTACGCCCGCGATCACCGGCGGAAGGACGGTCTCGATCCGGTCGCTCGGGATCGCAAAGCCCCGTACCCCGTCGTCGTACTCGAAGGCAAAGGAGGCCTCGCGGCGGCTGGCCGAGATGTCGAACCGGATGGCGTCGTGGGGGTACTCCTCGACGGACTCGCTGCTGAACAGCCCCGCGGAGTGATAGACCAACGTCTGCGACGGCGTGACGTACACTCGGTCGTCGTTCCCGATGCTCACGCTGGTCAGCCGCGACTCGTCGGCGAGGCGCTCGCTGACGATCCCGGGAACGTCCATGTGCCGTCTGTGCCACCGGCCGACATAAGACTGCCGGACCAGATGGGAAGGTTAATGACTCCGAGTCGAATATCAACGGACAGCCCGGGTGGCTTAGCTGGACATAGCGCCGCACTCATAGGGTTTCGAGACGGGCGTGATTCCCTTCGAGGCCGCCGCCTCGAACCTGGGACATGCGGAGATCGTGGGTTCGGAGCCCACCCCGGGCATTCTTCGGCGACGTGAAGCTCTCCGAGCTACTGCTGGCGGAGCTACTGCTGGCGGAGCTACTGCATCGCGATCGAAGCACCGCGGTACGTCGTCTCTGGGTACCGCGTGCATCTCATCGGGAGATGGCTCCACGACCCACCGCGAGAGCAGTCCCCGGCGACGAACGGTCCATAGCCAACGTGCGAACAGTCGATCGATCGTCCGCGTACGAGGGGACAGTGTGCTTCCATCGACCCACCGGGGTGCAGCGCGTATCGAACGTCGACGAAAACACTATGTCGTAGCTGGTGGATAGCACGGATATGTCCGGCATATCGGGCATGGTTTCAGACGAACCCTCGTGGGGTTGAAGCCAGAAGGTTACTGAGGTCATGGCAGAAGGTGACAGGTTTCAGACGAACCCTCGTGGGGTTGAANCAGACGAACCCTCGTGGGGTTGAAGCCAGAAGGTTACTGAGGTCATGGCAGAAGGTGACAGGTTTCAGACGAACCCTCGTGGGGTTGAAGCTTCGTGAAAGACTTCCGCCGATATTGCCGCTGTTGGTTTCAGACGAACCCTCGTGGGGTTGAAGCGCCGTATATCTCGACTTCACACGCACCGTCAGTAGTTTCAGACGAACCCTCGTGGGGTTGAAGCCTGAGTCTCGTCGCGCGTCGGTATCAGGAATGGGTTTCAGACGAACCCTCGTGGGGTTGAAGCCATCCCCATCACCGGAGACTGGATTGCCATGTCAGAGTTTCAGACGAACCCTCGTGGGGTTGAAGCCTTGCTGGACCGCATACCCCCCTTAGTGCTGGTTGTTTCAGACGAACCCTCGTGGGGTTGAAGCGACTGGCAGGCGCTCATCATCCTGCTCGCGCTCGAGTTTCAGACGAACCCTCGTGGGGTTGAAGCAAACTCGGCCACCGGCGCGAGAAGGACGTGCCGACGGTGTTTCAGACGAACCCTCGTGGGGTTGAAGCTACGGGATGGAAGGTAATGATGTAATGATGGCTGGGTTTCAGACGAACCCTCGTGGGGTNGACGAACCCTCGTGGGGTTGAAGCTACGGGATGGAAGGTAATGATGTAATGATGGCTGGGTTTCAGACGAACCCTCGTGGGGTTGAAGCGTCTTCGATGCGATCATGGCCGCTGCCGAAGGGCTCGTTTCAGACGAACCCTCGTGGGGTTGAAGCCGTTAGCAGCGGGGCTTCCAGCCATGTACGCGTTAGTTTCAGACGAACCCTCGTGGGGTTGAAGCCCAAAGGCAGCCTGAGCAACACAGAGAGAGTATGTTTCAGACGAACCCTCGTGGGGTTGAAGCCGAAAGTCCTCGGCGTCCCACCTCGCCAGCCAGGGTTTCAGACGAACCCTCGTGGGGTTGAAGCGTCGGCCGACGCGGGCCTTGCCCCGTCATATATCAGTTTCAGACGAACCCTCGTGGGGTTGAAGCTCGCCCCCATCCCGCACCCCAGCCCCCGGATCGTCGTTTCAGACGAACCCTCGTGGGGTTGAAGCGTCTTACGCCGTATGGGACGAACCCCTACCGAAGCGTTTCAGACGAACCCTCGTGGGGTTGAAGCGTTCAAAGAGGCGTTTATCAACGGCAATCCAGTATCGTTTCAGACGAACCCTCGTGGGGTTGAAGCATCAGTCGTCGCTCTCGTCCTCGTCCTCGTGCACGGTTTCAGACGAACCCTCGTGGGGTTGAAGCCGCTCTTCGAGTCGGCGCTTGTCCTCTTCTCTGACGGTTTCAGACGAACCCTCGTGGGGTTGAAGCCACTTCCGAGTTGATGCGCCTGACCCGCCACCGTGTTTCAGACGAACCCTCGTGGGGTTGAAGCGGGTTAGAGCATGACACGATGGAGAACCGAATCGCGTTTCAGACGAACCCTCGTGGGGTTGAAGCGGCTGGCTCTCCACGCAGGCGTCAAATGCGTGGGCGTGTTTCAGACGAACCCTCGTGGGGTTGAAGCCAGCGAGACGGACACGAAGATTGGATGTCCCGTTGTGTTTCAGACGAACCCTCGTGGGGTTGAAGCCACACGAGCCAACAGCCGTCCGTGCCGCGCGGCGGTTTCAGACGAACCCTCGTGGGGTTGAAGCGTCACGTTCGCCAGCGAATCGTTGGGGACGGTCGAGTTTCAGACGAACCCTCGTGGGGTTGAAGCGGCCTGTGGAGTTCGACCATCGGCTCTAAACCTGGAGTTTCAGACGAACCCTCGTGGGGTTGAAGCGTTCGATGCCATCAACCTCTACGCTAAAGAGAGTTTCAGACGAACCCTCGTGGGGTTGAAGCGGTCGTATTCTCGGTGGGCCGATCAGCGTCACTCATGGTTTCAGACGAACCCTCGTGGGGTTGAAGCGCACCACGCGACGGCGCGAACACGGAGTGTCTGTTGTTTCAGACGAACCCTCGTGGGGTTGAAGCGCGTGGGGCGTGGCCGCGAACAACTCCGACAGCGTTTCAGACGAACCCTCGTGGGGTTGAAGCTGTGGTTCCGTGCATTGGTATCTTAGTCTGTGCTGTTTCAGACGAACCCTCGTGGGGTTGAAGCGGCCACTGCGCGAAGCACCGGGGGATCGTGGATGAGTTTCAGACGAACCCTCGTGGGGTTGAAGCGTCCCGTCAACCAGCGAGTCGTTACCGACGCGAAGTTTCAGACGAACCCTCGTGGGGTTGAAGCATTCGCTCGCGGAAGTTCCAGTACCCTGAGCGCATAGTTTCAGACGAACCCTCGTGGGGTTGAAGCGGTTAATTCATAACCACTCATACTATGTCTGACGAGTTTCAGACGAACCCTCGTGGGGTTGAAGCTGCTGGCGCTTCTGAGCCTGCCCGAGTGATGTCGAATTACAGACGAACTCTCGTAGAGCTGGATCTCACCGACCACCATCACCGATCGGTTCGGCTCCAACGACGGTCTGGGACACGTCGTCCACGCCGTCTCGATCCAGAATCCGGTCGGCACAGGCGAAGCCAGCGACGATCCCGCCGTTGAGGCTGCGCTCGGGATACTGTGCTCGACTCGCCATCCCCGCGTAGTAGAGCCCCGCCGCGACCTCGCTTCCGAGATCGTAGGGGATCACCATGTCGAGATAGCCGCGTTCGTAGACCGGTGCAGTGCGGGGATTTCGCGCGGTTTCGATCCAGTTCACGCTCCCGCGATCGAAGTCGGGAAACAGGTCCTCGATCCCGGTGAGCCACGTCTCCTCGACACCCTCGTCGTCCATCCGCCAGAGCGCTTCGTCGGAATCCTGAACGTAGCTCACGGCGTAGAGGAGGTGCTCGCCGCCGTACCGTTCTGCTGGGACGAAGTTGGTGTGTTCGATCAGCGCGCCGAAGGGCGCGTCGTCGGCGATGTTGAGCCAGTAGGTGTCCATCACCGACTCCGAAAGGCTCAGCACCGAACAGACCGTCCCCTGGAAGTCGATCTCACAGGAATATCCCGTGAGATCCTCTAGTACAGTGGGCATCGCAGCGACCACGACCTCGTCGACGTCGTAGGTCTCGGTTCCGCTCTCGGTCTCGGCGGTGAGCGAATCGACCGCGCCGCCGGCGGTCTCGACGTCCATGACGCGGGCTCCCGTTTCGACGTGTTCGCGGCCGACCGCGGCCACGAGCGCGTCGATCAGGCGGTGGAACCCGCCGTCGAAGTAGCCGAGGAACTCGCCGCGGAGGAGGTCGCGCTCGCCCCGGAACTTGACCCGGCCGAGGAGCCACGCCGCGCTCACCTCGTCCTTTCGCGAGCCGAACTTCGCCTCCAGCAGGGGTTCGAAGAAGTTCTCGTACACGCCACGGGTGGTGTGATCGAGCAGGAACTCCTTGATGGGCACGTCCTCGAACTCCCGAAGATCGTCGTAGGTGTCGAATTTCGGGATCCCGCCGCGAACGTCGATATCGAGGGTCAACATGCCGAGCCGGAACGTATCGTAGAGGCTCAAATGGGGGTACGCGAGGATCTCCCACGGCTTGTCCATCGGGTGGACCACACCGTCGACGTAGTAGGCGTTCTTCCCGACGTGCCACTCGACCGCACTCCCGAGGCCGAGCTCCGCGGCGAGTTCGACGATGGTCTCCTCGGATTTCGAGAGGTGGTGGTAGAACTTCTCGATCCGATCCCCACGAGTCTCGTAGGTCGCGGCGAGTCCCCCCACATCGTCGCTCGCCTCGAACACTCGCACGTCGTGGCCGGCCTTCCGGAGACGATAGGCCGCGGCGAGGCCCGCGACGCCGCCACCGACGATACCGATCATGCTCCGCGTTCCCGTCCGGAGGGAATGGGTGTTGTGATCGACGCGCCGTCGCCGAACGGTCGCGAGGCGGCCACGACACCGACGGCCCACAGCGTTAGGTGAGTGCCGGACGTACCGCGGCCATGACCGTCGTTGCACTACTCAGTGTCGCACCAGTCCGGGAAGGCAGCATGGCCGGCGAGGTCGCGAAGGCCGTCGACGCACTCGACGAGTTCGACGTGAGCTACGAAACCAACCCGATGGGCACCGTGATCGAGGCCGAGGAAGTGGGTGAACTGTTCGCTGCGGCCCAGGCGGCCCACGAGGCCGTCGACGGTGACCGGGTGAGCACGGTCCTGAAGATCGACGACAAACGCGCAAGCGAGGACTCGGCGAGCGAGAAAGTCGATGCGGTCGAACGCGAACTCGGCCGGGCGGCGAGCGGCAACCCCGACGAGTAGATCGGTCGCCGACAGGACCGACAGGACCGACAGACCGTTCACCCACGCCGTCGAACCCGCGGTATGGAGAGTCTCAATCGGATGGCGCTCGAACTCGTCGAGGAGGCCATCGAGTTCGCCGACGAACTCGCGATCGAGATCACGGAACTCGACAACGGGGCCACGGTGCTCGACTTCGGTCACGACGTCGCTGGCGGTATCGAGGCGGGCTTGCTTCTCGCCGAGATCCAGACGGCGGGGCTCGCGACGATCCAGAACCGTCTGGGCGAGGTCGCTGGCGCGCCCGTCCCCCATATCGATTGCACGACCGACCGTCCGGCGCTCGCACTGCTTTGTGCGCAGAAGGCAGGCTGGGAGCTCGCACTCGACGGGTTCGAGGGGTTGGCGAGCGGTCCCGGGCGCGCACTCCTCGCTGAGGAGGAGATCTTCGCGCGGGTGGGCTACGAGGACGACTTCGATTTCGCGACACTCGCGATCGAGGCCGACGACCTCCCAGGGGAGGCGGTCGCCGAGCGGATCGCCGACCGAACCGATATCGGGGCGAACGCGGTCTTCCTCCCCTCGTTTCCGAGCGCGAGCCTCGTCGGCAGCGTCACGGCCGCTGCGCGCGCTGCCGAACTCGCGACTGTTCGCCTCGCCGACCTCGGCTACGATCCGCTCGACATTCGGTCGGTGAGTGCGAACGCGCCGGTCGCACCCGTGGCGGGAGAGGAGGCGACCGCGATCGCCCTCGCGAACGACGCGCTCGCCTACGGCGGTCAGGTCCACCTCACCGTCGACGAGGAGTTCGACCGGTTCGACGAACTCACCTCGACTGCGAGCGACGAGTACGGAGCCCCGTTCGAGGCGATTCTCGACGGCGTCGACTGGAACTTCGCCGAGCTCTCGGACGGGCTGTTCGCGCCGGCGCAAGTCACCGTCGACGTCAGCGGCGGCCCGACCCACGCGTTCGGGGCGACGAATGAGGACGTGCTCGGTGACGCCTTCGGACTGTGAAGTTCAAGATCGTTCCCGCGCCGCGGAGCCACGAGTTCGTCGCGGAGGCCCAGCAGGCGCTGCCGCTGATCCCCAGCAGCGAGAACGACTGCTGTGCGCGACTCGTCGATCGGACGGCCCTCGACGCGCGCGAGACGGCCCGCGAGTGGGTCACGTTTCTCCGTGCGCTCGGTCTCGCCGAGGAGACCGAATCGGGCTATCGGCGGCTGCGACGCGACCCTGACCTCGCCGACCTCGCTGCCGCGTTTCGCGAGACGGTCTTCGGGGCCGACGCCGTTCTCGACGTGCTCGACGCGGCCGACGAACCGCTCGGCGTCGAGGAGGTCTACGAGCGGTTCCGCGAGGAGGTGCCGAACTGGGAACGGTATCGACGCGCGGACTGGGACGACGAGTGGCGCAAGCGCGTCGAACGGCTGCTCGACTGGGCGGTCGTGTTCGGCCTCGCCGAGCGGGTCGACGGCGCGTATCGCAGTGACTGACCCATCCGACTTTTGTCCTCGCCGCCCCTCTCACGGACGATGAGCGCACCCGTCGACACGGTGCTGTTCGACATCGACGACACGCTGTGTGCGTACCGCCGGTCGGGGGCGGACGTACTCACGGCTGCCTTCGAAGCTACCGGCGTCGAGCCGTTCTTCGGGATCGAGGACTACTACGACCGCTACTCGGCGTTCGTCGATCGCACCGACACCATCCACGAGCTACGCACCGCGTGCTTTGCCGCACTCGCCGACGAGCGCGGCCGTGACCCCGATCACGGACGAGCGGTCGCAGCGGCCTACGCCGACGAACGCGACCACCGAGCCGTCGATGCCTTGCCGGGCGCGCGCGAAGCCGTCGATCGCCTCGGGGCCGACCACCGCCTCGGCGTGGTCACCAACGGCGCGCCCGGGATGCAGGCCGAAAAGCTCGCCGCGATCGGTCTCGACGACGCGTTCGAAGTCGTCGTCCACGCCGGCTACGACGCACCCGCGAAACCCGACCCCGCGCCGTTCCACCACGCACTCGACGCGCTCGACACCGACCCCGACTCAACTGTGCACGTCGGCAACTCCCTGACCTCGGACGTGCCTGGCGCACAGGCGGCTGGCCTCCGGGCTGCGTGGCTCGCCGATGGCTCGACGCCTGACCCGGTGCCCGCATACACACTCGACTCGATGACGGCTCTCCACGAGCCGCCGTGGCAGACCCGCTGACTGTCGCTCGGACGTTTTACCGGCAATAAACTCCTTATTCTGGGACGGGTGCGGTCGACCGAGCGACAGTTACGGGGGCGTATCGGACTGATTTCGGCAGATTCGGAGTTTCGGTGGTGACATGGCTACGGGCAGACCGCTCCGGATGACGGGTGGCTATGCGTGTCGGACCCCTACAAGCGGATGAGAAGCGGTCGGCTGTCCGTTTCGTTCGCTCTACATCATGGGTACATCAGACACGCAGATCGATGTCGCTGGCTTCGTCGCCAACCTCCGTGCGTTGCAGTACCGTGAGGTGATGATGGCGCTGGCGACGCTCGCGGTCGTCGCCGGTTCGATCGTGTTCTTCCCCGGTACCGAAAACGTCACCAGCGGGATCGAGTCCACGATATCGCCCGGACTGCTCGCGCTGTTGGTCGTGACGGCGGTCGTGGCCGGCGCGATCAAGGGCATGCTCGGCTTCGGCTACGCGCTCGTCGCGACCCCCGTGTTCGCGTCGGTGATCGACCCGACGCTTGCGGTGGTCGTGCTCGCGATCCCGCCGTGGATGATCAACATGTTCCAGATCGGCGAGACCGACACCGGACTCGATTTCATCCGCGAGGAGTGGGTGCTGATGGCACTCGCGATCGTCGGTACCGTGATCGGTGTGTTCTTCCTCAGCGAGTTCAGCACCGGCCCGATCGTCCCGTTCATCATCGGGCTGATCATCCTCGCGTACGTGATCTTCCAGGTCGTCCAGGACTTCGTGACGATCGAGGAGGCCCACCACCCGGTCGCGCTGGGTGTCGCAGGCCTGCTCGAAGGCTTCCTGCTCGCGGTCGCCAACCTCGGCCCCTTGCTCCCCGCGTACTTCCACACCTTCGAGCGCGACGCCGAGCGCTACATCGGCGGGCTCTCGATGGTCTTGGGCACTATCTTCACCGTTCGCATCCTCCAGATGGCACTCTTTACGGACCTCATCACGACCTACCGGCTCTGGCTCGGCTCGGCCATCG